>DATMXG010000029.1:0-4094 GCA_035561755.1 Methylomirabilis sp. (SeqCode) | reverse complement strand
GAAGCTCGATCTTTTCCCGTTCATAGAGCGTGAGAGGCTGGCCTCGCATAGGCTCGTATCCTCTCTGGATCTGGCCTAGCGGACAATCCACTGGGGTTTTGAAGGGATCAATGGGTGGTGCATTGAGTTTAGAATGCGGGTGACGTTTTTTACGATTGACAATTCTCGAGTGCCGGAGTATGATCAGCGTCCCACAGAGGAGTAGGGGATGTCCCTTCGCATCGAAAGAAATTTCGTCATCATCACGCACGACTGCCTGCGTACAGAGCCCGGTGTGCGAAACCCGCCATGGAAGCTGAAAGACTGCGACGCGCATCGGATCGAAGATCTGATCAATCGCAAAGGGATTTCTGTCCAGGCATTCGCCCTCGAAGGACGCATTGAAATCAACGACGGTACGGTGATCCCTATCACCCTGAAGGCGGTGGAGCGCCATCCCGGCATGTATCAATTCTTCGCGTATCCCACGGACGAAGATGTCTGGGTGGTGGCCGAAGAAGACCCGTCCGCGTTCACCGACTGAAGATGATTGTCGTATCGCCTACGACCGAAAGGAGCCATCGTGAAATCCGAATCGCTCGCCGTTCCGAAAGCGATCTGCATTGGTATGGGTCTCGGGATCCTGGTTCTGGACGTCGTCCAGATGATCAGCGGAACCGCTGACTCCAACCATCATTGGCCGTTCTTCGTGCCCGCGGTATTCGGCCTTTTCGTCCTCATCATCCGACGGATCGAGAAGGGCGTTGCACGCCTGACGCCCGAAGACCGCGATCGCCTCGTCGACCGCGCCACGCTCGACTCGTACCTTCATCCGGATCATCTCCCCGACGCGAACAAGCGCAACGGGATCGGCTGAGTACGGGCAAACCCGCCGGGTCGCACCTATCGGCTCCTCCGGCCGTCAGTGACATTCGGCATGGTTCGTCCTGATCCAAGCCGTTCCCTACGCTCAACCCCGTCCTCACGTCTCGAGGGCGGGGTTGTCAGTTGAATGGCCCGTTTCTTGCTCGTCACGTCTCTTTTTGTTACCATCCGCGCCATCCGAAGGTGCTTCAAGAGCCGTCGGGCAGGCAAACATCACATTACAGGGGCGTCGTTCAATGGTAGCCCCGCCTCTCGCGAGAGGCGGGGTCCAAAAACCACTATGTTCGATGTTTACCTGCTAAGATCGCAGAAAGGCGATGGATTCTACATCGGATTCACAACTCGTTTGATCCACGAACGTTCGTAGAGCATCAAGATGGGCGCGTTGACTCGACAAAGAATCGACGGCCCATGGAACTGCTATACGTTGAAGTTTACTTGACAGAGTCGCTTGCCAGACAACGCGAAGCAAAATTGAAGGATTTTGGTTCGGCATATGTCGGTTTGTTAAAGCGCCTCGGATTGAAGTAGATGTGGGGGCTTCGTTCAATGGTAGGACTCGGGTCTCCAAAACCCGCGACGTAGGTTCGATTCCTACAGCCCCTGCCACGAAGAAATCACGGACATAAAAGCCGTGGTTTTTTCGTTTCACATCCTTTTCATCAAGTTCTCGCCTTTTCAAATCTGAATTGACTGAGGATGCGTTGCCGAAAACGTTTCCCACATTTTCTTGCCGTGATGCGGGAGGTTTCCTGTGGGAGCAAAGCCGCGATGGCGCGGCAGTAGCGCCGTGAGATTTTCTACTGCTACTGCCAAGGAGATATCACGAAAGCATTAGCCGAATTTATTGGTTTGTATCATAAAAAAGCTTATTTAAGCCAAATATGAGTGTTGTTTATATTAGTAAAATACACTTGACAAAATCCTCCTTTTGTGTTATAGTTTTTTATCATGATGAAAGTGTAAACACATCATGCAAACGAACCTTAAAACAACGCAATCATGGGTAAAACATTGATGGTTACGTCATCAGCGTTCTGCCCATGATGCGGCAGATGGCTCACGTTCAAGCGAATACGGCGATAGGCAATCATGCCAACAGCCTGAAGATCCATCGTGGATCGTTCGCACGAACAAGAGCGGAGGATAGACAAATGACGAACAGTAGCAGTGTCACTTCGTGGTCGAACGGAATCGGGTCGCGCGGCCGCAGGTCGTGGCTCCTCCTCATCAAAGGGGAGACGGTCGTGGCCTTCACCGGCCAGAACATCCCCGGGATGGTGGTGGTGCGGGGAACCGACTACCACAAGAACGGTAAGTGGTCGCACACGACCTACCGTCTCGAGTGCGCCACGGGCGTCCGCGCCATCAGCGGCCGCGACGGCTGGGAGACCGGTCGGTTCGTCGAGGGACTGCGTTCGGCTGTCAGCCACGGGTCGGCCATCGACACGTGGGCCGACGTGGCGAACGCCCTCGGCGTCTCGGTCCCCAGCGCGATGTCCTTCCTCAAGGAGTGGAGGCCGAAGGCGGCTGCGGCGCTCGACGAAGTCGAAGCGCAGCTCAGCGCTCTCGACGAGGCAGCGGACAAGGCGGAGGCGGTCGCCGACACCGAGACCGTGGTGGTCTCGTTCGGCTCGCCGACCCGCCGTCAGCGCAGCGAAGGGTTCTGGGAGAGCCCGACGGGCATCCCCGGCCACGACGGCAGCATCGAGCTCATCGACACCAGCAAGGGCTGGATCAAGGAGAACATTCGCGTGGTCGGCATGGTCGGATCGGTGCTCTCGGCTACGCACGCCAGCGGTCACGGTGGCGGCTACGTCTCCGTCACGGTCGTCGTGGTGCCCGGCATCAAGTCCGATGTCGAGGATCACAACCGGATGGGAACGGCTGGTGTGCTGGCCGACCTCAAGACCAAGTTCGGCAACTAGCTCTTTCTAAGCCCATGTGCAATATGGGCGCACTCTCAACTGGACGATGATTGCACCATCGTCCCACGTCTCCCGATGATATCGGGACTGATGAGTCCTAACGGAAGTTCTTACAGGACGAAACGTAACGCGCATTCAAACCAAGATTCGTTCGAAAGCAAAATGTCCCGCATCAGATCGACTGGTGTATGGTACGCCGCTTTCGAGCGGAGAGGAGATTCCCAATGAAGACGTTCTTCGGCTTCGGTCTCGCAGACAACATGTTTCCGGCTTCCTGCAACGTGTCGCGCCGCGACCTGACCCCCGAGGAGGCGAAGGGCGTCATCTCGGAAGGTGTCGAGGTCTGCCTCAACCCGTCGCACGCCCTGACCATCGGGGTCATGCGTACGCGGTACGACATCGACGTCACCATCCCCGAGAAGGCTCCGCTCGCCAACCTCAAGCCCGGCGACCGCCTGCTCGTGATGGGCGTGAGCGGCCTCCCGCGTCTCGAGGGCCGGCACGAGTACACGCAGGAGGAGATCGACAAGGCGAAGTTCCGCTTCGGCCTCTGGACGGTCTCCGAGGGCTAGCCACCCCCGCTACGCACATCTCCTGGATTGGCTTCCAGGTTTCGGTAAAGATTGAAAGCGTCGAATATCGACACACTGCAATCAAGGCCTGACCGTGGAAAACGATAGGCCACACTCCTGAGAGAGGGCGGCGCGCATGCAACTCGTGCCGTCGCCCTCACCTCAACTGACCGCCCGACATTGTCGGACTGCCTGAGAGGTACGCAAGAAAAACGAAACGTCCCGATTGAAAGGACGTTTTTTTTGATATCAATTCCACAACGATTCAGCGATGCGTAGCCGCAACTCGGCCATTGCCAGCATCATCGTCTCCCGCGAGCCCCCACCACGCAGGACACTCATCGACAGATGAGTGTTTTGCTATCGAGAAAAACGGTTAATTCAGAACAGATTCAGGCATGCTGATCTCGAGCGTCAAGTGCGATAGTGAAACGGTATTGGCTTCCGTGGGCACTGCTATCACTAGCGTCCGAACGTCTTCCACGATGGACTGTCAACGCCTATACAGGAGGGGCGACCCCCCCGCCATGTCAAAAAAACAGACCGGTTGAACCGGTCTGTTCTTGTCTCAAGGATGTGTTTGTTCTTACGGCCACAGGGCATCATGGCCTCCTTCTCCCTCGCAAAATGGATTTGTACAGCATTTACAAACGGAGCCGCATGACCAGTTTTTTCCGTCCCTCGCACATTGTACAGACGGGCTATACTCCGGTTCCGGCGCTGGATCGGG
>DATMXG010000028.1:0-8046 GCA_035561755.1 Methylomirabilis sp. (SeqCode) | reverse complement strand
TGCCACGACCATGGCCCGCAGTTCCGACGATCGTGGCGCCGTGCAGGTTTGTGAAGCAGAAGGGGCTTGATGTTCTGGTTCGTGCGCTTGCTGCGCTCAAAGACCAGGGCGTGCCGTTCAAGGCGAAGCTCGTGGGCGCCGGGCCGTTGCGCAGAAAAATCGAGTCGGAGATTGGCCGTCTTGGCCTCGCTGATCGTGTCACAATCGAGCCGTGGTCATCGCAGGAAGAACTGTGGCGCGATGCGGAACTGCTCGTTCTCTCGTCCCGCTACGAAGGATGGGGGAGGACGATCGTGGAAGCGATGGCCGCGCGCGTGCCGATCGTGACGACGGACGTTGGATGCGTGGGGTCGTTCTTCCGGCCACAGGTGGATGGTCGAGTCGTGCAACCGTCCCTCGCTGCGCCTCGCCGTTGGCGGGACTTGCTCGGGATGACAAGGGAAGGATTTGAACTCGTCGCGGCGATCCGCGAGCAGTTGTCTGAATCGGAGCGGAGGGAGTGGATGGTGAAGAATGCGTATGCGCGGGCGAAGGAGTTTCCGAAGGCGGAGGAGCTGGTGAGGCGACAACGAGAGGCGTGGACTTTGATCGTCGGGGCGACCCAGCGGGTCGCCCGTACAGCAGCAGGTGGGAGGAGGGCGTGGATGTGGACGGCGGTGGTGATTGGATTCGCGATTATCGTTCGTGGGTTGTCCGTGGCGCTTTTTTGGAAAACGCTTGGACCGAATCGCGAGTGGGGATTTTTCTCCCTCGTGCAGAATTGGTTCCTGGGATACGGCTATTCGTTCGTGCAGGATGCTGGGTGCGTCTCGGCGTACCGGTCGCCCGGGTTTTTATTTTTCCTGACGGGAGTGTACGGGTTGTTCGGGTTTGCGAATTTCTTCGCACAGGCAGTCGTTCAAAACGCTCTGGCCGTTCTCCTCACGTACATGGTGTACCGCCTCGGCTGGGCACTCTCGAAGGATCGTCGCGTCGGCTTGGTCGCAGCATTTCTGACGATCATTCATCCCTACACGTTTTATCACTACGCGCAGTACTACCACACGGTGCTTTCCGGTTTGTTTCTTGTGACGCTGCTCTTCAGCCTGCTGCGACTCGAAGAGACGAAGCGCTTGCGATGGGCCGTCGGGACCGGCGTCTGGATCGCAGCGCTGGCATACGTGCAGGGGACGATCCTGCCGGCGACCGTCCTCTTGTCCGCGTGGCTTGCGTGGCGTTGGCGGAACAACCTGAAACGCGCCGTCTTTGCGGTCACGATCATGGGAGCTGTGTCTGCTGCGCTCATCGCTCCGTGGACGATCCGCAACTGGCAGTCGTTCCATCGGTTCGTGCCGCTCACGACCGACCTGGGTCATGCGCTCGCCAAAGCGAACAGCGAAAATATTTACGGACTCACGGTCCTCGGATTCCCGCAGGAGGTGCAAACAAGCGAACGCGTGTTCAATCCGGAAAATCCGCTCGAAGTGCGGTATGTGATGTTGCCGGAAGCCGAAGCGGCATTGCGGGGCAAGGGTCTTCTGAAACCATCGCGACTCTTTTCCGAATGGCATCCGCGGGAGCCGGGGGAGACCGGTCGCGCATGCGCCACGCTGTCCACGATGAGTGAACCCGAATTCAACGACTACTGGACGAAGGTTGGGATGGATTGGTTGAAGCAGAATTATTGGTTTGAAGGATGGAAGTTGCAGGCGTTGAAGGTCGCCGGGTTCTGGTCGCCGATACTCCAGCCCGGGTTGAAATACGGTGCGCAATGGTCATTCGCGGATTCCGGTTGGAAAGTACTGGCAGCGCGCTGGTCGCTCGCGGGGTACGTTGTTGCGCTTGAAGTTCTGGCGCTTGCAGGACTCGTCATTGCGAGGCGACGAAAGTCGCTAGGGGTCGTCGTTCCGGTTATGATCGTCTTCGCGGTTTATACAGCGCTGCATTCCGTGATCGCGGGGTACACGAAGTATCGGATTCCGCTGGATAATTTGGTTGCGATTCTTGCGGCGGTTGCGCTGGTTGCGCTGTGGGACCGATTGCGGCGTAGAACAAAGACATGAAGATCATCTACGTGGAAAACGTTCGTGTGCCGTCCGAGCGCGCACACGCGTACCAGATCGTGCAGACGTGCGCCTGGCTCGCGCGTTTTGGCCATGAGGTTACGCTCGTGAACCCGTCGCGCGCCGGAGACGCAGACGTCTTTCGTGCGTACGGATTACCGGAGCGTCTCTTTGCGCATGTCATGCTCCGTGCGTGGGATCCGCTCACGTCCGCGCCCTCGTTCGTGAAAGCCGCGGCGTATGGGCTGCAGCGGTGGGCGTTCGTCCGGGCGGCGCGACAGTGGGTGCGGTCGCAGCAGGCCGACGCGTGGTACACGCGCGACCCGGCGATGGTGGATGCGCTCGGCGGGACCGTTGCAGGCCCGTGGGCGCTCGAATTGCACGACGCGCCAAACAACGACCCTGCCAGATGGGCGCGCATTCGCGATCGCGTACAGCGTTTCGTGGTGATCAGTAACGGTCTGAAACAGAAACTCATTGAACTTGGCGTTCCAGCGTTTCGCGTCTGTGTTGCGCATGACGGGTATGACCCCGCGTTGTTTAGGACCGCAGGGGACCGTCATGCGGAGCGCACGCGTCTTGGCATTCCCGACGATGCCTTTGTTGCTATCTACACCGGAAGCTTCTATCCGTGGAAAGGCACCGATCTCGTTGTCCGCGCGTGGACGCGCACGAATCCGACGGCACACCTTGTGATGCTCGGAGGTCCGGATGCGGATCGCAAGCGGATCGCGGCGCTGATTGACCCGAGCGCGTTAGGTCGTGTGCACATCCTGTCGACTGTGGAGCGGTCGCGAACCATCGCCATGCTCGCGATAGCGGACGTCGGGCTGCTCACGTCCTCGCCGACGCACGCGATTGGGCGGGACTACACGTCGCCCCTGAAGCAGTTCGAGTACCTGGCCGCCGGTCTTCCGGTCCTTGCGAGCGACGTGCCGTCTTCGCACGAGGTGCTGGAAGCTCGGGTTGCGCGGTACTACGAGCCGACAGAAGCCGGTTTCGCGTCCGCGCTCGCGTCCGTCTTGAATGACAATGCGTGGCGCGAAACGGTTCGCGTTGCCGCGGCTTCAGTCGTCGCTCCGTATACGTGGGAAGCACGCGCACGGATTATCGAGCGGTGTCTCCTTGAACGCGTATGATTTCTTTCATATTTCCCGCCTACAACGAAGTCGAGAACCTCAAACGGTTTCCGGGCGAAGTCATTCCGGTGTTTGACCGGCTCGGGGAACCGTATGAGATCGTGGTGGTGGACGACGGAAGCGTGGACGATACGGCCGCGGTCGCGCGTTCGCTCGGCGGTCCGGTCCGTCTCGTCCAGCACGACCGGAACAGGGGGCTGGGCGCGGCCGTGCGCACGGGGATCAAGGAAGCGAGGGGCGACCTCGTGGTGACGATGGATACGGACCTCACGTTTTCGCCTTCACTCGTCTCGTTGCTCCTCGAACGGTTCCGGCGTGGCGACGTGGACGTGGTATCCGGATCGCCGAAGTTGGCGGGCTATGGAAAGGACATCCCGTCGTACCGCGTGCTCGTTGGCCTGGTCTCGACACTTGTCTACTCGATTCTTCTGGGACGAAAGATTACTGCCGTGTCGCCGATCTTCCGCCTATACCGCCGCTCGGATCTCGTGGACCTGCCGCTTCAGGCGACCGGCTTCGACATCAACGCCGAAGTACTTTTCCACCTTATCCAGCGCGGGAAGCGAGTCGCGGAAGTACCAGCCATGCTCACCCAGCGCGTGTACGGGGAGAGCAAGTTGGATTATCCGAAAGAGATGCGGCGGCATCTGCGTCTCGTGTGGCGGATGGTGAAGATGAGGTTCGGGGTGCGATGAATGGCGCGAACACTTCATCGTCCTGATCGGGGCGTCCCGCCTCTCGCGAGTGGCGGGACGCCCCTACCGGGGCATTGCCAAAACAGCCGTTTTTCAATAAGATTCGTTGACTCATGAAACACGTTTTTTTGCTCGTCGGCGCGCGGCCGAACTTCATCAAGGTAGCGCCGCTGCACCGGGCTCTGGCGGCCCGGGGTGTTTCGACCACGCTCGTGCATACCGGGCAACACTATGATCCGAAGATGTCGGATGTTTTTTTTAAGGAGCTTGGGATTCCGGAGCCGGACGTGAACCTGGAGATCGGACCCGGTGATCGGCTCATGCAGACGAAGAAGATCGTTGATGCGCTCGTTCCGCTTCTTACGTCCAAACGTCCGGATGCGCTCGTGGTGTTCGGGGACGTGACGAGCACGGCGGCCGGTGCCATGGCGGGCGTCGTCGCAGGAACACGCGTGGTCCACGTTGAAGCCGGACTCCGGAGCTTCAACTGGAAGATGCCGGAAGAGCTCAATCGCATGATCGCAGACCACCACGCCGATCTGCTTTTCGTCACCGAACCGGCCGGAGTAGAGAACTTGAAAAATGAGTCCATTCCTCCCGAACGCGTCCACCTGGTGGGCAACGTGATGATCGACAGTTTGCGCGCCATAGAGTCGCGTGCGGCGTCGTCTTCCGTTGCCGCAACGCTCGGTCTCGCGCCACATGGATATGCGCTCCTCACGCTCCACCGGCCTGAAAGCGTGGATGATCCTGCCACGTTGAAGGATCTCTGGGAGACCATCGGGGCGGTCTGCGCGAAGATACCGGTCGTTTACCCCTATCACGTGCGGACCAAGCAGCGTCTTGAAGCGGCGGGACTCGTTGCTCCCACAGGGATGACGATGATCGAACCGGTGGGGTACACGGACATGATTGCGCTCGTGAAGAACGCGGCGTTCGTGCTCACGGATTCGGGCGGGTTGCAGGAAGAGACGAGCGCGCTTGGTGTGCCGTGCCTTACGCTGCGGGATGAAACGGAACGCCCGATCACAGTCGAGACCGGAACGAGCGAGATCGTAGGCCGCGACCGCGCGAAGATCCTCGATGCCGTGGCGCGCGCGATGTCCGGTGCATGGAAAAAGGGGAGCCTGCATCCGCTCTGGGACGGACATGCCGCCGAACGGATCGCGGTTATATTATTGGGTTCGTAGTTTGGCAGACCGTTGAACTTGGAGCGTTGATCGTTGATCGTAGACGGCGCAGCTCTTGTCCATGATCTACGTTCCAAGTTCAACGATCCACGATCAACGATCCACGATCAACGATCTAGTCTCTGTCCAGGTATGCGCCTTCTCTTCATCACGCCCCGCATTGACGAGCGCCACGACGACCTGGCGTTCGCGAGTTTGTGGGCAAAAGCGTTTGCGGACGCGGGTTACGAGGTCACGGTCATCGCCGGCGAGGTTGGAACGCACACGCTGTCGCTCCCGGTCCACAGCGTTGGACATGAGCAGGGCGGGTCGTGGCTACGATCATTCCTGCGTTTCCAAAAGCTCGTTGTATCGTTGAAGTACGACCGAGTGTTCGTGCACATGAACACGCGCTGGCTCGCGGCCGGAGCGTGGTATTGGTGGATGCGTCGCATTCCCGTCTATCTTTGGTTCACGCACTACACGCGCACCGCGTCCTTCCGCATTGGGGAGATCTGCCTGAAGCGTATGTTTGCAGCGACAAAGGAGAGCCTTCCGCAGTTCGAAGGCGACCCGCGCAAGATCGTCACGGGCCACGGGATCGATACGAAATTTTGGGACGTTCCGGAGTTGCCGGATGCCGAACGGGAATCAGCCACGCATCTTCTGTGCGTCCATCGCATCTCGCGATCGAAGCGGTTCGAGCTGGTGCTGAAGGCGCTCGCGCTATTACCGTCCGAGTATCGAGTCACACACTATGGGAAACCGCAGGATCCGAGTCAGGATCCGGAGTATGCTGCGGAGATTGACGGACTCGTCTCGTCGCTCGGATTGAAAGATCGCGTCCGCTTCATGGGCGCAATCCCCATGCCAGAGCTCCGCAAGGTCTATCCGCACTACCGCGCGTTCATCAACCTCGTCCCACGCACGATTGACAAGTCCGCACTCGAGGCGATGTACTGCGGACTCACGCCCGTCATGACGCGCGGGCACTCGGACGCCATCGGATATCCGGACGCACCGTTCGACGATTCGCCGGAAGCAGCCGCTCTGTTCATCAAGACGATGACGATGAAACCGCGCGCAGAACTTCGTCGAATCGTAGAGGAGGGCCACAGTTTGAAGCGTCTCGTCGAAAAGATGTCTGTGTATATTCGACCTGGTAATTGAACGACGGGGCGACCCAGCGGGTCGCCCCTACCTCCATGTGCGGCCCCCCTCGCTTCGCTCGGGGTGACAATCTCTCACTGTTATGTGTGGCATAAACGGATTTACATGGAACGACGCTGATGCGCTGCGTCGTATGCACGCGGCCACGAAGCATCGTGGACCTGACGATGAGGGGTTTTTCGAGGCGCCCGGGATTTCGTTCGCGCACAACCGACTTTCGATCATTGACTTGAGTCCGGGTGGTCACCAACCGATGACGACGCCTGACCCCGCCGGCAATGCCAGTGGGGCAGGCGGCCGATTCACGGTCGTTTTTAACGGCGAGATTTACAATTATCGAGAACTGCGGCGCGAGCTCGAAGCGCTGGGCGAGTCGTTCACGTCACAGTCCGATACGGAGGTCCTCGTTCGCGCGTTCGCGCGATGGGGGATCGACGGCCTGAAGAAATTGAACGGCATTTTCGCCTTTGCGGTTTGGGATCGCGATGAACGGTCGCTCACGCTCGTGCGCGACCAGGTTGGCGTGAAGCCGCTGTACTATTATTTCGACGGGAAACGATTAGCATTTTCGTCGGAGATCAAAGCGTTGCTTGAGCACGGCATCCCGCGGGTCATCGATCGCGAGGCGTTGAATGCCTATTTCCGGCTTCTGTACGTTCCTGGTCCAAGGACGATGTTCCGCGAGGTGAAGAAGCTCGAGCCCGGACATGCGTTGGTCTTCAAAGACGGGCAGGTCACCATCCGACAATGGTGGAAACTGGAAGAGGGGAACCCGATCGCGTCGTACAACGACGCCGTCCACGGCGTGCGTGATCGTGTCCGTGCGGCTGTGGAGCGCCAGCTCGTGTCCGACCGGCCGCTTGGCGTCTTTTTATCAGGCGGTATCGATTCCACGTCCGTTCTCGCCATGATGCGCGAGCTGGATCCCAAGGGCGTGATCAAGACCTTTTCGGTCGGTTACGAGCGCACGGACGAGGCCGAGAAGTACAACATGGATGCGCGATTGGCGCGCCAGACGTCGGCGCACTTTGGAACTGAGCACCATGAGTTCACGATGACGGCCGACCACGTCCTTCATAGCTTGGAGACGATTATCGCGCAGATGGACGAGCCGGTCTCAAATCACGTCCAGTCATCCACGTATCTGCTCGCGCAGTTTGCCAAGCCCACGATCACGGTCGCGCTCGGCGGCGACGGGGGAGACGAGCTCTTTGGCGGATATCCGCGTTACTGGTACTCGAGAATGATCGACGTCGTCCGTCAGGTTCCGCTCGCGCGCCAGTCGCTCGGGCTCGTGATGGGCGGGGAGTTTGCGCGTAAAGCGGCGGCGATGCCGGGATTGGAACGCCACCTGTCGTTCGTGATGCAGAAAGAGGAGTTGGTCCGGTCCTTTCTGAAAACAGGGGATGGCGCGGCGGTCCGTTCCGCGCTGTCGCCGGTCTTTGAAGCTGCGTGGCATGACGCGACGAACCAACTCATGGCTGCGGACGTCCAAACGTGGCTGCCGGATGAGTCGCTCGTGCGCACAGACAAACTCACCATGGCACATGGGCTGGAAGAACGCGTGCCGCTGCTCGATGCAGACCTCGTCGAATATGCCTTCCGCATTCCGTCCCGCTTCAAGCTGGGGTCGCGGTCGCAAGGCAAACGCGTCTTCATAGACGCGATGCGGCCGTACCTTCCGCCGCATGTGTTGGACCAGGAAAAGCGCGCCTGGATGAGCCCGGCGGCCAAGTGGATCCGGGGACCAATGCTTCCGTTCGTGCGCGAGGTATTGTCGCCGGGTTTCGTTGAAGGCACGTCGGACCTGATCGATTTCGAGGCTGCGAAC
>DATMXG010000027.1:0-6054 GCA_035561755.1 Methylomirabilis sp. (SeqCode) | reverse complement strand
CCCGAATACGGTGGAAATCAGAAGCCTTGCCGTGAACCCGAAAGACAACAAAGAGATCCAGTACGTCACGCAGAACACGTTCATGTTCTCGTCGGACGGCGGAGTCACCTGGAACTCGAAGAAGCTCCCTAGCGCGCGTATCGCGAACCTCCTGCTCGTGGACCCGCAGGATGGGAAGATCCTGTACCTAGGCATGGGGAAGGCGCCGAAGCAGGACTGACGAACGACGGAATTCGTCCCTCGCTTCGCTCGGGATGACAACCTTTCTTAAAGGTTTTCGTCATTCCGAGCGAAGCGAGGGACGAATTTCGTCGGTGCGCTTTTCTTTGACGGTACGTCAGGAATGATGTAAAAATACGAGTCACGAAAGGTATGTCCAACCCCATTGAAGTGCACAAAGCGGAGTTCGCGGCGGTGATGGAATTCTTGGACCAGGAATTAAAAAATCTGCGATCCGGTCGCGCATCCGCGAGCATGGTTGAATCGGTTCAGGTGGAAGCCTACGGCAGCATGATGGAGTTGAAGGGCGTCGCATCCATTTCGATTCCAGACTCGAAGACGATCCAGATCGAACCGTGGGACAAGGGCCTTACGAAAGATATTGAGAAGGCGCTCATTGCGGCCGACCTTGGGATGCAACCGAATACCGCCGGTACCGTGATCCGCCTCGTGATCCCGGCGATGACCGAGGAGAATCGCAAGCGGCTGGTGAAACAGGTTCATGAGCACGCCGAGCAGACGCGCATCAGCCTGCGGAACGTGCGGGAAAAGATCCGCGAAGAGGTTCAGCGGCAGGAGAAAGATAAAGAGATCGGCGAAGACGAAAAATTTCGCCTTCAGGAGCAGCTCGACAAACTCGTTTCCGAATGGAACGCCAAAGTGGAAACGACGGCGAAGAAGAAAGAGGAGGAGATCATGACCATATAGTGGGAGGTTATTGGATACAGTGTGAGAACTGCAATATTCTGGCACCACGCTACTCCGTTTCGGCAAAGGCTTGCCCCGAGCGTAGTCGAGGGGGCAATCGGGAGCGCGTGAATGGAGAAGGCTATTGCACGTGAGGGATGGCTGAGCGGGATAAACATCGCCTTCTGCGTTTCGGCAATCGGCAATTGGTCGCTACTGTAGAGCGATTGCCGAAACGGAGTAGCGTGAAGCGATATAGCATCGTCGTTACGAAGTATCATAGACCTCTCTCACCAAAGCGCCCCCCATGCCCATAAGCCCGGAACAGAAAATGGACCTCCTCGTGTCGCTCTGCAAGCGGCGTGGGTTCGTGTATCCGGGTTCGGAGATCTACGGCGGGTTCGCGAACTCCTGGGATTACGGCCCGTACGGCACGGAATTGCGTCGGAACATTCGGAACGCGTGGTGGAGCCGTTTCGTTCTCGGCCGGGACGACGTGGTTGGAGTCGAAACGCCGATTATCATGAACCCGAAGGCATGGGAAGCGTCCGGGCACGTGCAGACGTTCACCGACCCGCTCGTGGACTGTAAAAAGTGCAAGCACCGATTCCGCGCCGACCATCTGCTCGAAGCGAAGCAGGCCGAGCCCGGGTATGACAATGAAAAGCCGGTCGAGATGAAGGATGTTCGCTGTCCGCTCTGTGGCGGGGAGCTCACCGACGTGCGTCAGTTCAACATGATGCTGAAGACGTTCGTTGGCGTAACGGAAGACGCCGCGGCTACGGCATATCTGCGTCCCGAAACCGCGGGAGGTATGTTCGTGGCATGGAAGAACGTGCGCGACTCCATGCGCAAACGGTTGCCGTTCGGCGTTGCGCAGATCGGTAAGGCGTTCCGGAACGAGATCACGCCCGGCAACTTCATTTTCCGCACGCGTGAGTTCGAGCAGATGGAGATTGAGTACTTCTGCCGGGCCGAGAACGCTCCGCAGGCGTTTGAGTCCTGGTTGTCTGACATGAAAGGGTGGATCCGCGATGTTCTTCGACTCCGCGATGCGAACGTGACGTACCATGAGATCCCCGAAAACGACCGTGCGTTCTACTCCGCGAGGACGGTGGATATCGAGTATGCGTACCCATTTGGCGTCAAAGAACTGTACGGAATCGCGAACCGCACGGACTACGACCTGTCGCGGCATCAGGACGCCTCCAAGGAAGACTTGCGGTACATGGATCCCGAGACAGGGGAGAAGGTGTTGCCGTTCGTCATCGAGCCCACGTGGGGCGTGGATCGTTCCGTCCTTGCGGTCCTGTCCGAACACCTCGACATCGACGAGGCGGATACATCGGAAGGGGAAAAGGAACCGCGAATGGTGTTGCGGCTTCCTCCGGGTCTCGCGCCTGTGAAAGCCGCGATTCTCCCGCTCCAGAAGAAGGAAGATCTGGTGCGAGTCGCGCGCGACCTGGTCGCGCTGCTCCGCGCCTCCGGCATCGCCGTTGAATACGACGAGTCGGGCAGCATCGGCAAGCGCTACCGTCGCCAGGACGAGATCGGCACGCCGTGGTGCTTCACGGTCGACTTCGAGAGTCTGAACGACAAGAAGGTGACGGTCCGCGACCGGGACAGCATGACGCAGGAGCGGATCGCGATTGATGATATGCCTCGCTGGCTCATGGAATCGCTTTCTCGTTGAGAACAAGTGTACGAGTGGTCATGTTCACATGTGAACCTGTTCACTCGTACACGTGTTCACCTGACATATGAAACCAACCCTCAAAAAACTCACGAACGGCATCCCCGTCATTCTCGTGCCCCAGAAGGGCGCGCAGTCGATGACGCTGTTCGTGTTCTGCCGCGTGGGGTCGCGATATGAGTCGAAAGACATCAACGGCGCGTCGCATTTCATCGAGCACCTCATGTTCAAGGGGACGAAGCGGCGCCCGGACACGCAGACGATCTCGAAGACGCTCGACCAGTACGGCGCCGAGTATAACGCGATGACGAGCAAAGACTTTACGGGGTATTACGTGAAAATGGACGCCAAGCAGACTCCGCTCGCCGTGGATTTGCTACATGACATGCTCTTCTCGAGCCTGTACGACCCGAAGGAGATCGAGCGCGAGCGCGGTGTGATCGTGGAAGAGATCAACATGTACGAGGACAACCCGCGCATGCACATCGAGGACCTGCTCGAGGAAGCCCTCTTTCCAAACTCCACGCTCGGGTGGAACATCGCCGGGCCGCGCGAGATCATCAGGAGCGTACCGCGCGAAAAGCTCATCGCGTACCGCGATGCATACTACGTGCCGTCTCGTCTCACGCTCGCCGTGGCAGGAAAGCTCGCGCCGAACGTCGTCCGTTTGCTCGAGCGGACGTTCGGTCGCGTGAAGGAACCGAAACTTCCACGTGACCGCGCCTTCGAAGTCTTCCTGCCGCCGAAACGGCTCTCGAAGCCCCTTGCGTTTCAGAATAAGAAGACGGAGCAGGTGCAGCTCGGCATGGCGTTCCACGGTCTGCCGCTCGGCCATGCGGATCTCCCGGCTGCAAGCCTCCTCGCCACGATTCTGGGAGGCACCATGTCGTCCCGCCTTTTCATCCAGGTGCGCGAACGCCGAGGCCTGTGCTACTCAATCCACGCGTCGCACCAGGCGCTCGAGGATACGGGCATCTTTGCGATCATGGCCGGGCTCGATAAGAAGCGGGTGCGTGAAGCGGTGAAGACGATCACGGAGGAATTGAAGAAGGCGGTCAGATCGGGTGTCACCGCCGACGAACTCCGGCGTGCGAAGGACCACATCCGCGGTAAGCTTACGCTTGCATTCGAGGACTCGTCCTTCCAGGCCGACTGGTACGGGAAACAGTGGATGTTCCGGAAAGAGCTCGAGACTCCTCTCGACCGCATGCGTAAGCTCCAGCGCGTTTCCGTAGCGGACGTGAGGCGCGTGGCGCGTGCCATCCTAAGGCCCGCGGCGATGGCAAGCGCCGTCATCGGACCGTTCGAGTCCAAGCAACCGCTTGCCAAGATGTTCGATTGGCAGTAAAAGAAGGTCGCGTAAGGAGAGAGCGATTGGAGGGGTCTGGTTCTCGAGAAGCGAAGGCGCCGTCCAAGTTTATGCGCATCTTGGTTTGGCAAACGGGGGCGCGTGGATGAGGAAGACTATCGCACGTGAGGAATGGACGAGCAGGATGAGCGTCGACGTCCCTCAGCGTTTCAGTCTACACAGAGTCCGGAAAGCTTGACCAACGGCATTTATGCACAAACTCATCATCGCGAATTGGAAAATGTACTACGGTCCCGTAAAAGCGGGAGGGTGGGTGCGCGCGTTTCGACGCGAGCGACTACCGAAGGATCTGGACGTCGCGATTGCTGTGCCGTCCGTATCGCTCGCGGCGGCGCGCTCGTCTCTCGGCCGCGCCACTATCCCGGCGCTCGCTGCACAGAATGCTTTTTGGGAAAACGAAGGCGCTTACACGGGCGAAATTTCACCTCCCATGTTGCAGGAGTTCGGGGTGGCTCTATGCCTCGTGGGCCACAGTGAACGTCGGAAGTACCTGTGCGAGACGGACGATATGGTGGCCAGGAAAGCCGCTATCCTGCAGAAAGCGGGGATCGTGCCGGTGATCTGCGTGGGTGAAACGGATGCGGAACGGAAGAAGGGGTCAGCGTTAAAAATCATCCGCGCCCAAGTGACTGCGGCGATCGCGAACGTGAAGCCCGACGGCCATGCTCCGCCCGTGTTCGCCTATGAACCTGTGTGGGCCATTGGAACGGGGAAAGCGTGTATTCCCCAGGACGCCAAAACGGCGCATGCGGCCATCCGCGAGACATTCGTCAAAAAGTGGGGTCCGAAGTGGGCCCATGAAGTCCGCGTGCTCTACGGAGGTTCCGTGGATGCGCGGAACATCGCGGAGTACATGACAACGACCGGCATCGATGGTGCGCTTGTTGGCGGGGCGTCCCTCGACCCGCGCGGGTTCGGCCTGGTATGCCGCGCAGCCGTGCCGGCGTAGTGCACTCCGTTTCGCCGCGTCATGAGAAGCAAGTCAATAGAATATAGGTGAGCAGAACGAGTATCGCGGCTAGGGTTAGGAAAGGTATTTCATAGCTTGCTCGTAGGGTTGGAACCCTAACTGCGAAATGCGTATCTGCCTCCCTATCCGTCTTCATTGCGATCAATCCACCTAACAGTATGTTGTTCTGGATTTCATGCATCGCTTCACTCGCCGCTGCCGCGGTTATCGCGGTGGTCTTATTTAGGCATTGGAAAGAGATACGCCTCATGGATCCCGATACGATTCGATCGGAGCAGGAGCGGCAGACGCGTGAGCATATTGTTACGCAGCGGTTTCATCGCCGCCTGGCGAATTCGATGACGCCGATTCACCGCACCGGACGGATCATACTCGATCGATTGACGCGATCATACCGACAGGTGGAAGAACGGTTATCCCGATTATCGTCACTTCCCGGTTCGATGACGCAAGGTCGTGCGTCCGAGGAGGCGTCGGACGATCGCATTCGCGAACGGATCGAAGAAGCGCAGGCATATCTACGCGCTGCCCGCTGGGCCGAGGCGGAACGAACCTTCCTGGAGGTGCTGAAATTGGATGAGCGGCAGATAGACGCGTATCGCGGCCTCGCGGTTTTGTATCTCGCGCAGAAACAGTTTCCGCAGGCCAAAGAGACGTTCCTATTCATCGAACGGATTCATGGCGCGGACGACGGGTGTTACGCTGGACTTGCGGAGATCGCGGAGGCGGAAGGGCAGACCACACGCGCCGAGGTTATGCGTAAGCGCGCGGTTGAAGCCGCTCCAAAGAAGGCGGCGCGACACGCAGAGCTTGCGTCGTTTTACCTGGCTCATGGATCGCCGGACTTCGCCCTTGCCGAAGCGCGACGCGCGGTCGCGTTGGAGCCAGACGTCCTTCGAAGCCTTGAAATCTGCCTGGAAGCTGCTATACTCGTGCGCGATCGAACGGAGGCGGAACGCTGTCTCGATCGTCTGCGGTTCCTTACGGAAGACCGGAGTAAGATTCAGGCGTATCGGGAAAAAATTGATGCGTTCCCGCGGTAGGTTTCGACAGGTTTCGGACGACGGTACCTTCGCAGCAGACTCAAACATTCAATCGTGCCGTTGTAGCTCAGCT
>DATMXG010000026.1:0-6549 GCA_035561755.1 Methylomirabilis sp. (SeqCode) | reverse complement strand
GCATGGCCCGGCCGGTGCGCGACACGGCGAGCGTGCTCGCCCTCTCCACTGAGACGATCCTGAAGCGCCTCTCGCAGAAACCCACGGATGAGTACCTGGCGAAGCGGCTCGAGAACATCGTGAATACGCGGCTCCGCGACGTGCGGTCGCGCAGCGAAGTCCTCATGAAGCTCATGCGCGATTCGAAGGTCGGCGGTATCGGGGTGGAGCGCAAAGAAGCCGAGAAACTGGCGGATCAGATCGAGGAGGGATACAAGGAATTCCATGAGATCATCGCGCAAGAGGAGAAGGAGAAGCTTGGCGTCCAGCTGAAGGACCAGGAGCGAAAGATCGAGGAACGGAAGAAGCGCGAAGCCGAAGAGCACGCCCGCTGGTTCGAGGAGAGGGTGAAGGTGAAGCAGGTGGAAGATGAGACTCAGAAGAAGATGGTGGAACGTATGCGCGTGGTGGCGCAGGGGCTCACCACTCCGATCCAGATTCACCCGATCGATCTGAAGGAAGAGAAGAAGGAGAAAGCGGCGTTCGGGGAGCTCGTTCCCGCCCCGGTTCCCATGGCATCGACGGTCGCGGCGCCGAAATCGTCTGCGGTTCCGCCGGCTTCGCCTGCAGCCGCGGAAAAATCAGCAGCGGCCTTCGCGCCGGTGGGCGCGAAGCCCTCCGTTCTCCCGCCGTCCACTGCGCCTGCTTTTAAATCGGTCGTAAAAGTGAGCGCCGAAACGGCCAAGGCCGCAGCTGCGTCCGTGGCCGAGCGCCCAAGGGTGGAAGATGTGAAAGTGGTTCGAACGCACTTGTCCGGGCCCGTTCAGGAAATCGGGAACCTCACGCTCGCCACGTTCCGTCGCATGGGGAAGACGCCGGTTGAAGCCGCCATGCGCATCCAGCAGAAGGTGGATCTCCTGGCCCAGGAATCCTTCGAACGGCGGGTGGAGGCGATTCAGGCCTGGCAGGCGAGTCCTCTCCAGAAGGTCTACGTGAGCCTGGTGGCCGAAGCGTTCTCCACCGGAACGCCCATGAGCGCGCTTGTGGAGAAGAAGCGTGCGGCCGGTGAGAACGCCCCCACGAACGAGGAACTGGCGGCGATTGTGGAAATGAACGGGAAATTACGATTATAACTATCGCTGGGACCGAGAATCGCGTAGAATAGGGGCCGTAGGCTAAGACGTTAGTGCCCAGTGCCTCGTGCCCAGTGCTTAGTCCTTAGTGCCTGGTGCGAAGTGCTTTGTGCGGGGTGCCTCGTGCGACTCAAAATCGGCACACAACACGAGGCACCCCGCACAAAGTACTATGGACCAGGCACGAGACAATAAGCACTAAAGCACCTGAAACCAGTCAGCCCAAGCCCCGCACTTCTCCCCATCCCATGCCCGATAAATTCATCGTTCCCCAGTTCATCGAGAACGAGGATAAGATTCTCGGCCCGATTACCGTGCGGCAATTCATCCTGTCGCTCGGGGGGTTCTTCGCCATCTTCATCGAGTTCCGTATCCTTACGCTCCCGTACTTCATCATCGCCGCAGCCATTACGGCGGCCATCGTGGGAACGTTCGGGTTTGTGAAGGTGAACGGCCAGCCTTTTCACATCTTTTTCTTGAATCTCGTTCAGACCCTCGCGCGTCCGGGACTCCGGGTGTGGGATAAAAATCCTTCAGACGCGGAGCTTCGGTACTATATCCGGCCGCAGACGGTCGCGCCCACGGCGGAAGGCGTGACGCGCAAGGAACGTCCTGGGTCAACGCGTTTGCGCGATCTGTCGCTCACGGTGAATACCGGCGGGGTGTACCAGGCGGAGGAGGATGAAGGTTGATACGAATATGGGTTACCAATTACGCATGGCTCATACGAAGATACGAATTACGAATATCACTCTTGAGTCGACATTTGTATCTTCGTATGAGCCATGCGTAATTGGTAACCCATCAGGCACCACGTCCGCAGAAGCAATCACGTATGCAAAGTAAGAAGCTCGCAGGATCCAAGCCCGGCGTTCCAAGCCAGCGCTTTCTTGATATCGCTGAAATCAAGGAGGATGTGGTGATCATGAAAGACGGGACGCTGCGCGGGGTACTCCTCGTGTCGAGCATCAACTTTGCGCTCAAAAACATGGACGAGCAGAACGCCATCGTGCAGGCATACATGGGATTTCTGAACTCGATTGACTTCCCGATCCAGATCGTCATCCAGAGCCGGCGCATGAACATCGACACGTACCTCCGGTCACTGCGGGATGCCGAGAAGACGCAAACGAACGATCTCCTCCGCGCCCAGATTGCCGACTACCGCGAGTACGTAGCGCAACTCGTTCAACTGGGTGATATCATGCAGAAGCGGTTCTACGTGGTAGTCCCGTTCGACCCCGTGAGCGAGGCCCAGAAGCGCACGTTTTTCACACGGTTCCAGGAGGTGCTCACACCGTCCATCGCCATCCGCTTATCCGAAGACCGGTTCCAGGAACAGCGGCGAAACCTCATGCTCCGCGTGAATACGGTTATCGGCGGCCTGCAATCCATGTCGTTGAACGCCGTGCTCCTCGACACGCAGTCGCTCATCGAGCTCTTCTATACGGTGTACAATCCGGAACTGTTCGAGAGCCAGCGGATGCAGAACGTGAATAAGATGCAGCTGGAAGGATGATCGCATGAAATGAAGCGGGATTACGATAATGCAACCCAGACATCACATTGAACCTCCTTGCTCCTGAGCTTCGGCAATCGGCAATCGGAGGCGTGTAACGCGGGTCGATTGCCGATTGCCGAAGCCTAGAGGCAAAGGATTACGCAACAGTCTATCTCGTCAGAATCCAGGAACTTCCATCATCAGCACAAGACCATGGCAATTGAACTTAAAAAGAAAGCCGGCATTGACGCCTCGGCCCTATCAGCCGGGGGGGTTGGGTATCAGAAGCCAGTCGCGAAGGAGGCGCTGAAGAAGAAGCTCGAAGAGGAGAAGGTTGCGCTCGAAGAAGAGCGCGTATATCGGAAGGGTGTCGCGTCCATTAAGGACCTCATCGCGCCTTCGTCTCTGAAAGTTGAACCGTCTTTCGTGCGCTTGGGCGACGTATATTGCCGCACGCTTTTCATCGTCACCTATCCGCGGTACGTAACGGTCGGTTGGGCCTCGCCCATCATCAACCTGTCTGCCCAGATGGACATCGCGATGTTTTTCTACCCCATCAAGGCAGACGTGATCCTGAAGGAGCTGAAGCGTAAAGTCGGTGTCGTTGAAGCGCAAATTCAGATGGACGCCGAGAGCGGCAAGCCGCGCGATCCGATCGCCGAAACCGCGCTCCGCGACATCGAGCAGCTTCGTGACGACCTCACGCAGGGGATCGAACACTTCTTCCAGTTCGCCTTCTACTGCACGTTCTACTCCACAGACACGGAACAGCTCGAACGCCTCACGCGCACCGTGGAGACCACGTTCGGCGCCATGCTCATCTACACGAAGCGCGCCTACTATCAGGCGGAACAGGGATTCAATGCCACGCTTCCCTTGGGGAACGACGAACTCATGATCACGTTCAACATGAGCACGTCGCCCATCGCCTCGAGCTTTCCGTTCACGTCTGCGGAACTCACGAGCGACAACGGCATCCTGTACGGCGTGAACCGCCACAACAACTCACTCATCCTGTTCGACCGGTTTTCTTTGCAGAACGCGAATGCCGTGATCTTCGCCACCTCCGGCGCTGGCAAGAGTTACGCCGTGAAGCTCGAGATCCTGCGCGCGCTCATGCTCGGCACGGAAGTGATCGTGATCGATCCGGAGATGGAGTATAAGCACCTGTCGGATGCCGTGGGCGGCACCTACATCAATATCTCGCTCGCGTCGTCCGCCAAGATCAATCCGTTCGACCTGCCTCGCCCCACGGGCGAAGCGGTGTCGGTGGAAGACATCATCCGGAGCGCAGTTATTACCATCAAAGGCTTGTTGAAGCTCATGCTGGGCAAGCTCACCGTGGCCGAGGACTCCATTCTCGACCGCGCGCTGCTCGAGACCTACGCCAAGAAAGACATCGTGCCGGGCGCGGACCTGTCCACCGTGGAACCGCCGATCATGCAGGATTTTCAGGATATCCTGGAGGGCATGGAAGGGACGGGGGACCTCGTGATCCGCCTGAAGAAGTTCACGGAAGGCACGTTCTCCGGTCTCCTGAACTCGCCGACCACGGTGAAAATGGACAACATTCTCGTCACATTTTCCGTCCGCGACCTGGAAGACGAACTCCGGCCCCAGGCCATCTACACGATCGTGAACTACATCTGGAACGTGGTCCGGTCTGAGCGGAAGAAGCGCGTCCTCGTGATCGACGAGGCCTGGTGGCTCATGCAGAGCGAGGACTCGGCTAAATTTATCTTCGCGCTCGTGAAGCGCTGCCGCAAATACTATCTGGGTATCACCACGATCACGCAGGACGTGAACGACTTTCTCACGTCGCCGTACGGTCAGGCGATCGTGACGAACTCCAGTATGCAACTTCTGCTCCGCCAGAGTCCGGCCGCCATCGACCTCATCGCGAAGACGTTCCTCCTCACCCAGTCCGAGAAGTACCTCCTGCTCGAGAGCGGGCGCGGGGAAGGGATATTTTTCGCGGGTCAGAAGCACGCAGCCATCCAGATCGTTGCCTCGTACACCGAAGATCAAATCGTCACCACCGACCCGAAACAGCTCCTCCAGATCGAACAGGCGAAGAAGGAATTCCAGGAGAGTTTGGAAAAGGAAGGAACACGTACGTAGGCGCTTGCTGTCCTTACGATATGGATTACGAATTACGAAAATGCATACGAACGTACGAACGTACGAATACAACTAAAGAGTTATTCGTACGTTCGTATGCTTTTTCGTAATTCGTAATCCATATGGACCGACGCACAAAATTCATTCTGCTCATCATCGGGTCGATCATCCTGTTCGGCCTCGTGATTTGGCTGATCGTCTTCCCCACGCTCGCGCCGCTGTTTCCGGCTAAGCCGAGCCTGCAGCCTCCGTCGCTTCCTACGGAAGGGACGCCACCGGTTATCCAGCCCGGGCAGCCGAAACCGCCGGGCGCGACCACCCCGGGCCCAGCGCCTTCGGGGGTGTCATCCTTTACGCCTACGGCGGCCGCTAATCCCGAACAGCAGCTCATCCTCGAACTTTCGCGACGGGCGGGCGTGCTCGCGGAGCGGGTGGAGAGCGGTTCCTCCGGCGACGGGTTTACGAACCTGGATGATGCCGCGCTCGACGCGTCGCCGTCGCTCGCATCGAAGCTCCAGCAGATGAAGACGGATCTACAGAAACAATACCCGGCCGCAGGATCGACGCACCTTACGATCGCGCGCCGTCTCCTCGAAGCTCCTGAATCAGAGGTGTCCATCAGCGGTCCCACCTTCAAGGTTGCCGTTCAATTGCAAATCCAGACGCAGGACGCGGGCGCAGTTTCCTCCGCCTACCGCGAGGCCACGGTCACGTTTACGAAGTCGGGAGACGCGTGGATCGCGAGCGGTTACGAAACGAAGGCATTCACGCCGTAGACATATCCACACACGGTCACAAACGTTCCGCACGGCGGAACGTTTGTTGCGGTTGACAGCCGCACGGCATTCCGTCACTGAATGGATATGCCATTCAACGCCCTCAAGCCCGCATGCGCGTCCGTTCTCGACGTGATCTATCCGCCGAAGTGCGTGTCGTGCCGTACACCGGGGGATTGGTGGTGCGCGGCGTGTCGCGCCTCGGTTGAACGCATGGGTCGTCACCCGTGTCCGCATTGTCTTTCGACGGACTTGTGTCACTCGTCCGCTGGTTGCACGGGCACGTTGCCTTTCCTCGGCGTCGTTTCGACCGGCTATTACCATTCACGACCGCTTCGTCGTCTCGTGGCCGAAATCAAATTTCAGGGCGTGACGGCCGCGGCGTCGTCGCTCGAGGCGTACCTCGCATCGTTCACGTGTCCGTTCCCGTGGTCGTGTGAGCCACGACTCCAAATACAGCCCATGCCGCTCTCGGCGTCTCGCGAACGTGATCGCGGGTTCAATCAAGCCGCGTGGATCGCGGACCGGATGCGGGCAGCATGGAAGATCCGGGGTTCGGTCGCAGACGTTCTCGTCCGGCGACCGCGATCTGTCACCCAAGCCGAACTGGACCACGAAGGGGGTCTTCGTGCCGCCAATGTGCGTGGGGCGTTTGCTGCCACCCGTCGTCTCACGGGTGCTATCCTGCTCGTCGACGATGTCGTCACGACCGGGTCAACAGCAGCGGAGGCCGCGCGTGCGTTGCTCGCGGCCGGTGCACAGCGGGTATACCTGGCCACATTGGCGGTAGGGAAGTAGTGGTGTAGTCATGTACAAGTGAACACGCGAGCAAGCGGGCAAGAGCACGCGTACGAGTGAACGAGAAGTCAGGAGACGTGTGAGAAGCGAAGTTACACATGCTCGCTTGTTCCCCGTTCACTCGTACGCGTGCTCTTGCCCGCTTGCTCGCGTGTTCACTCAGTTCTTTCCTGCGTCAGGGAAGAGCAGATGGCATACGCCTTGAAAAAAGAGTCGTCTCTTAGTATCATCGGCCAGCACG
>DATMXG010000025.1:0-3483 GCA_035561755.1 Methylomirabilis sp. (SeqCode) | reverse complement strand
GAGCCAGTGCGGATAGGCCGGCGGCGAGTGGCGCACCAACGATTGCCATGAGACGCAGCGACCCGGCGAAAATGCGCTTCAGCGCGGCGCGATCACCACTCGCGTGGACCGCGGAAAGCGCGGGGAAGAGCGCCGCAATGAAAACGAGCGGGAGGAACTGCAGGGCGTAGGTAACCTTGTATGCGACGGAATAGGTCCCAACGGCCGCTTCACCGTGGAATGCCTTCAGCATGATGCTGTCCAGGTACGAGTAGACCTTCACGAAGATGCCGGCGAGCGCAAAGGGAACGGCTTGGCGCGCGAGCATACCTGCGTCGCCCCAGTGCGGTTTGATCGGCGTGACGTCTTGCTTCCGCACCTGATACCAGGCCCACCCTGCGTTCCAAGAGCTCGCCACAAGCAGCGCGGCGGCAAGTCCAGGCGCGCCCCACCCGAGCACCGCGGCAGAAATTGCCACGATCGTCGTCAGTACCTGACCTGCAAACATTCCGGCGGCTTCGAATTGCAAACGTTGGCGGCCTCGCAACGCGCCGTAGAACAGGAGCGACAGCGCATCCGCGCTCATCACGAGCGTGGCGATCGCGGTCGTGATGATAATGGTGTGGCTTGCACCACCAAGGATAACGAACGCGAGCGACGCAACGATAGCCGCAGGGATGAGGAGGAGCTTGAGACGGAGCGCGGCGGCAAGCAGTCGTCTCCCCTCTTCCGTACCCGCCGCAATGGCGCGTATCACTACGGGCGTGAGTCCGAGATCCGCGATGACCACGAACGTAGAGGTGACGGCTACGGAGTAAAAATACTCGCCGGTCACAAACGGACCCACGAGTCGGGCCGCGATGGTGAACGCAATAAATGCGAGCAGCTTCTGTGCCGTGGTGGCCACGAGCAGCCATGCGGCGTTTTGCGCGATCGTGCGGCCGGAGGACATCAATAGAAAGGGTATCGGGCGGGTGGCATCTTGTGAAGCCGAAGAATTAACGTCCTCGTATCCCAATGAGTCCAGCGACGGAGCATCCATTTCTCGTTGTCTATCAAATACTTATGCGCAGCTGCTCGTGCAACTAAATCGTCGGATACAGAAGAACAGACCGCATGGTCTGTTCTTTTTGGGATATTTCCTGCAATTAACGCTTGCTCCACTGCGGCGCCCGGCGGGCTTTCTTCAAGCCGAACTTCTTGCGTTCCTTCTTACGAGCGTCACGCGTGAGGAACCCGACCTTCTTCAATGCCTTGCGGAACGTAGGGTTCAATTGAATAAGGGCGCGGGAAATGCCGAGGCGTGAAGCTTCAGCCTGGCCGCGGATGCCGCCGCCGGCCACCTTCACACTCACGTCCACGGAACCGGACTGTCCAACGGCCACGAGCGGCTCAGTGACCGCTTTGCGAAGTTCGAAGGTAGTGAAATAGCCGTCGTACGGTCGGCCGTTAATGGTGATGAGTCCCTTGCCGTTTTTTATGAGACGTACACGTGCAATAGACGTCTTGCGCCTGCCGACCGCCGCCAAAAACGAACCGCCTACGGCCGCCTGCACCGCCTGCGCCTCTTCGTGTTCAAGCTGTTCCGCCTTCTTATCGGACGCGGTTTTTTTCGGAGCCGCGGCCTTCTTCGAAGCAGCCGAGGTACGTGAAGAAGGTTTCGTCGTCGACGACGGCTTTTTCACAGCCTCTTTCTTCTCCGTAGTCTTCTTTGTCGACGTCATATCATTCGTTATTCGTCCCTCGCTCCGCTCGGGATAGCAATATGTTAGATACTGGATAATTGAATTGTGGCATGATCATCATTCCGGGAAGCCCATCGACTTCGTTCAAGACAGGCTCCGCGACGTGAAACGTAATTTGAAGCCATTTGTCCCATTACGATATTTTGAGTCTCTTCATGCGATTTGCCTGTGTTCGGTTCTTCGGCAGCATGTAGACAACGGCATGACGTAGAATTTCCGACGGCCGTTCGGCACGAAGTTTCGACATCGACACGCGTCTTATTCCACCAGGCCTGTTCGAAGAGTGAAAGTGGACTTTCTGCTCCCACTTCTTCCCTGTAAATACGATTTTTTCTGCGTTCGTTACGGTCACGAAATCGCCTTGGTCGATATGCGGCACGAAGCCGGGCTTCTGCTTACCCATGAGGAGATGTGCGATCCGTGTCGCCAAACGTCCCACCACCTGACCGGTCGCATCGATGGCGTGCGTCTCGCGCTTTACTGCGGGCATCCCGCGCTGTTTGTTCCATGACATAGCTATTTGACGAGCTGGATCTGCGCGATCTCTGCCCCATCCCCCTTACGCTGACCGAGCTTGATAATACGCGTGTAACCGCCGGGACGCGTAGCATACCGGGGTCCGAGTTCTTCCAGGATCTTGTTAACAGCCGACTCGATGGTGAGCACCTGCATGAGGCGACGACGCGAGGTAAGCGATTTCGTGCGTCCTTCCGTGATGAGCCGTTCTACGATCGGACGCACCGCCTTGGCCTTCGCCATTGTCGTGTTGACGTTCTCGTATAGAATTACGGAAGTCGCAAGTCCACGCAGGAGCGCCTTTCGCGGTCCCCGCTTCCGATCAAGAGTTACTTGCTTGCGGCGATGCTTCATAAACGTGTCCTATGCCTCGTCTTCGACGGTCGTAAGCAAATTAAAGTGGTCGAGTAGGATCGATACTGCCTGCCGCACGGCTTCCCTGGCATCGATCGAGCCGTCCGTTTCAACCCGCAAAATTAGCTTGTCGAAGTCTGTTTTCTCTCCCACACGCGTAGCCTCCACTTTATACGAAACATTCAAAACGGGACTGTAGAGAGCGTCGATGGCGATATTGCCGAGCTCCAGTTTTTCCTTCACGCGTTCCTCCGTGCTGCGGTATCCACGACCGGGCCCGATAGTAACTTCCATCTCCAACGTCGCGCGCTTGTCCGTAAGCGTGGCAATCACGAGGTCCGTATTCACGATCTCCACCTGGGCATCCTTCTCAAAGTCTTCTGCGGTAACCGCCTTTTCGCCCTTCACCGACAAAAACAACTTCACCGGTTCGTCGCTGTGAAGCTTCATGCGAAGCGCCTTCAGATTCAGAATCAACTCGAGGACATCTTCCTTCACGTGCGGAATCGTCGAAAACTCGTGGTCAACGCCCTTAATTTTTACGGACGTCACGGCTGCGCCGGGCAGGGACGACAAAAGAACGCGGCGCAACGCGTTTCCAACGGTCGTGCCGTACCCCGGCGAACACGGTTCGACGGTGAGAATTCCTTCGTTTGAACGCTCGCCCTTGGCGAAGCGGATCTTGGAAGGCAGGAGAAGCGATTCCATAGAAAAAAGTGATGAGTGCGACTTAACGTACGAATTATCGTGAGTAGAATTCAATGATCATGCGGGGGTCGAAAGGCTGCTTCAGCTCGTCCCCCGTCGGTTTGCCCGTCACCGTCGCGGCCAATTCCTTCGCGTCCACGGCGATCCACGAGACGGGTTGGTAGGTCTTCATAGCTTCGGC
>DATMXG010000024.1:0-10972 GCA_035561755.1 Methylomirabilis sp. (SeqCode) | reverse complement strand
AGATTGCTCCTTCGCCCGTAAGGCGCTCCTTGGCGTCTGGCGGCGCCTCGAACAGAAACATATGAACGGTTTTTTCGATCGTTTTTCCTTCACGACGAAACCGGAAACTCGTTCGTCCGAGCGGCGCCACCAGCTTGAGCCTCGTGAGTCCCGTCTCCTCATGGATTTCACGAACCGCCGTTTGCGCGAGCGATTCACCGAGCTCTTGGTGTCCCTTGGGAAACGTCCAGCGACTGTATGGATCCTTGATAAAAAAAACTTCCACCACACCGCTCCGCCTGCGGTAAATAATACCTCCGGCCGACACCTCGTGCCGGCTCGGCTGTCCGAGCTTCCGCCGAAACCGCTTATGGTTTCGTGATTGCGGGCTTGGCAGGTGTAGCCTTCCCGGTTCGGAGGAGCTCGAGCGCTTTGTCGAGCTGGGGGTCTCGTTCTGCATCGATGTCTTCGGGGGTGAGTTCTGCTTCTACGTCTGGAATAATACCTTCCTTGTTGATATTTCGACCCTTGGGTGTGAGCCACTCGGCGATTGTGATCTTCACGGCAGAACCATCAGGATATTCACGGTAGTCCTGAACGGATCCCTTGCCGAAAGTCTTTTTACCCACGATCGCCGCTATTCCGTAATCCTGGAGTGCGCCGGCGAGAATTTCCGCCGCAGACGCCGATCCTTCATTCACGAGGACCACGGTTGGCATGCGTTTTAGCAATCCTCGGCCGACCCCTTTGTACTGTTCTGTGATCTCCCCGCGTTCTCGCTGTTCCACCACAATGTCGTCGTTCACCCACTCACCTGCAACAGCGATGGCTTTGTCGAGATACCCGCCGGGATCGTTCCGCACGTCGATCACGATTCCCTTTGCGCCCTTCTCGATCACGTCATCCACCGCCGCCCGGAACGACTCCTCCACGTCCGCGTTGAAGTTGTGGATTTCAATGAGGAAGAATCCGTCCTTCTGCGGCTTCACGCGCACGCTCTTCACCACGATCGTGTCGCGCGTGATCGTGAGTTCGATGGTCTCGTATTCGGGTTTGGCCTTCGAGTCCTTCTGCGGTTTCGCGCGTCCGAGTTCGAGTTTCACGTCTGTTCCTTTTGGTCCGCGGATTTTCGTGACGGCGAGATCCACCGGCATGCTGATGGAATCTTCGTCGTCGATCTTCAGGATAAAGTCACGTGGTTTGATCCCCGCACGTTCGGCTGGCGAATCCGCTAACGGCGTAATGATCTGCAGCTGTCCATTTTTCGAACCAATCTCGGCACCGATGCCAGAAAATTCGCCCTTGAGCGCCTGTGTGAACTCCTCGGCATCCTTCGGTTCGAAATACACGGTATATGGATCACCGAGGGCAGCGGCCATTCCGCGCATGGCGCCATAGAATAATATCTGATCATCCACCGGCTGCTCGTAATATTGGTCCTTAAGGTCGTTCCACATGTCCCAAAACAACGAGAAGTCCACCTTCTTCGTAACACCGCTCGGAGTCTTGCCGCCGATGCCGGTCACGATGACGTTCGGCCTCGTAGACGTGGCTCCGGACGCAACGTTTCCGTTCCGTACGCCCCACGACAACCCGCGCGATGCGAGCCCCTGATCGTACCCAAGCGCAAGACCGCCGAGGAACGCGGCAACGGCGATGACGGATGCGACAAGGTGAGGAGGCGTGTTACGTTTTGTTTGTGCGGACAGGAAAGGCATGGCGGGATGATAAGGCTACGTAGATAAATGAACAAGTGGACGAGCGAGCAAGCGAGCAAGAGCAAACGAGCAAGTGGACGCGTGAGCAAGCGGACGAGTGTCGCGACCACCTCTCACCTGATCGCATGTTCGCATATACGCCTGACTGCTTGCTCTTGCTCGCTTGCCCGCTCGTCCTCATGTTCAAATGTCCCCATAACGAACAGGACGCCCTCAGAGGTGAGGACGTCCGTCGATAGAGGAAGTGGAAAAGGTACTGAGTAAGAGCTGGACGAGATACACGTGCCATGATCGAACCCGAAAGCCCGACAATGATTCGAGTGTCTCATCCAGTGGCGGACCTGGTTCGCCAACGTATTTGGTCAGTCCACCTTGCGGCTTCCTGACTTTCGTACGTCTCTCCCCAGCAGAGGAAATGTCGCGTCTGCGTGTGATCGCAATCGCAGTGTCGTGACAACGGCTCGCATGCGAACGTCGAGGTTGCATACATGCCGTCAGTCCCTGTAACAGGACCTGGGAGCGCGACCGGAGTTTTTTTCACCCCGACCTCCAGCAGGTTCCGATCGATTGCTCGACCGTCGCCTGTTTTGCGCTTTCCCTCACGGTGACAGACCCTCGCAGGCCTCACGAAGCTCGTCCGTTAGCGTTTTCACGCCTTCGGAAGATCGCGATACCGTCCAGCCATTGGACCGTTCCCACGACGTTATTCACGCCGCAGATCCGTTCCGCTGCCTTTCTTGATACCCCGTCTTGTTTGGCTCCGTGCCGTTCGTGTACGCCCTGTTCGGGAGTACACGACAACTCGCATGGCACTCTCGGTGCGGTTGTCGACCGTCGTCTTTCAACGCTGGCCGCACGGACCTTCCCTTTCAGGTTCTGTCCGTTGGGGGTTCGAGCCCTCAACCATGTTCCTGAGCTCGTCCGCTCGTACCTTCCTTAGCGGTCGGTACGTTCGGATGGGAGTACTCCTGATGCTCAGGAACTCACCGTGGTTCTGGTGCGTATGTCGTCCGGAGAGGTCGCAGGTTGCCCCACGGTCCTTCCGAACGAGACGGATTGTTCATTCGAAGGGTTGCCCCAACGAACTCACCATTCCGTGCTACGTACACCTGAACGCTCTCGACGACAATCGTCCGTCACCGCATCTCCGTGAACCCGGCGACGTCTTTCGACGTACATCCGCTTATTTGATCGGAGGTGTTGCCACATTGCGTCCGTCTCCCCTGCGGGTTCCGTTCGCGATGCGGCGCGGTGAATGAGATCGCTGTCGATCCGGTACGTGTTCCGGAACGTTTCCGTCCCGGTGCGATGATCACCCTTTCAAGGTGCTGGACTAAAAGATTACGACTACCAAACGATACCGTCAAGGGTAACGTGTGGAAAACGGACTGTGAGTGATTCGTGGCTTAACTAAAATAAAACTACGGCAGAACATGATTTCAACAAACGACACTTATCCACACGAATAGACTGCACGGTCAGCGCAGACCGCAGACCGCGCAGCCCGTTCGTACTCTCACTCTGTCCGCACGCTCCAAACCCCCCGTTCCCCATTTCTCGACCCGGCCACGTAGATCGCCTTCTTGGTTACGGCCATTCCGAAAACCTCGTCGAACGCCGCGAGGATCGTTTCCCTCCTCCCATCACGCGGATCCAAGTTCATTGCGATAATCTCTTGTGACGTAGCGTAGAACACGTCGTAGCCTAACCGATGCCACGCGAGCCCACGCAGGGCCGAGCTCTTGCGAACGAATAATTCCGACTGGTCATCCTCCAGCCGGTAGAACCATCCCTCGCCTCCGTTCCATGAAAGCATCGTGGTCTTCCCGCTCCTTGTCTGCGTTTGCGGTACACCGCTCGCCGGAAGGCGGACCGAGAAGGGACGGGCGGCGTCCGGGTCGAACCCAAGCAAGGCGTCCTGCGATTTCAGAAAAACCCAACCGTCCACGCGGTCGGCGAATTTCCACGTCCCATCGGGCAATTCGTATCGTTTCGCTCCATTCGACCGCTCCGTCACGAACAATCGGCCCGTGGTTGTGGTCTGGACGAGCCGATACGCGTCATCCTCGTCTACCACCAATGGCGGCAGCGCCGTACGCCGAATTTCCTCCGTAGCAATAACGTATTCCAGCCGCGAGGATCCGTTCGTTCCGATGAGTCGCCCGTCGTCCCACCGGTACAACCCAGGCGGCATGCGGACAGGCGTCCGACTCCCGCCCCGTAACACAACCCAGGCCGCTTCCCCATCCTCCATCAGTACGGCACTTGAAGCACGGTTCCACGTGATCCTCGTCGAGCCGGTTGGCGCATCCGCATTGAAAAAGACGGTCTGTCCGATAGCGTCCCTCACATCATAAAAAGTGAGGCGTGTACCGGTTCCGTTTTCCGAAAGATACGCCAGCATGCGTTCGTTCGGAGAAACGGAGATGGCAAAGGCGCGATGGTTCGTGACGAGAGCGGGAGCTTCATCAGGCCACAAGAACACGTTGTTGACGAACGTCACGAGTTCCGGACGAACATCCAGTGTCTTTTCCCATGGATGAAATCCATCGCGTTCCAGGCGAATGGTGTACGTACCGGGCGCCACGTTCTGCAAGGTCACGGGTGAACGATCCACGAGCCGCTCTCCGTTCAGCGTAATCGAAGCTCCCGCAGGAACGGTATCGATAATAAGCGTCCCATTGCGCTCAATTGCGCCCTTTTTTGGATTCCAACGGTACCCGGCCGTATAAAATACGACTGTGGGCGCGATTGCAACGAATGCGACGATGAACACCCAGAGGAGTGCACGTCGATGAAACGGAATGCGGGACATGAGTACGAAAAATGGATTACGTTCCTCGCTTCGCTCGGAATGACAATCATTCTATGAGCCTTGGTCATTCCGAGCGAAGCGAGGAACGTAATCCATTTTCGTAACCAAATTATAGCTCCACCACGGCGTTATCGCCGATGATGAACGCGTGTCCGCGGGATGCACCCGATCCTCCGTGTACGACGCGCGTCTTCCTTCCGAAAATCGAATCAGAGATGCGCCCGCCGCCGGCGATCATCGCTTCGTCCATCACAAGGCTGTTCGTGAGGATCGTATGTTCAATCGTCACATCGTTGCCCACGGACACATGAGGGCCCACAACGGCGTTCACGATACGGCAGTTCCGGCCGATAGAAACCGGACCACGGATCACTGACCCCGAATTGATCACGCTGCCCTCCCCCACAATAACGCTTCCCTGGATGACGGCGCCCTCTTCAACTGTTCCAAGAGAACAGCGTCCGGTGCGGCACGCCTCCGCAAGCAAGAGCGCATTGCCTTCAAGAAGGTCTTCCGGTTTACCGGTGTCTTTCCACCAGCCCGTAATTTCTTCATATCCCACGCGTCTCCCCTGCTCGATGAGTTTCGTGTGTACGTCGGAAATTTCGATCTCTCCGCGCGGAGACGGCTGCACCTGCGAGGCGGCGTTGAACACACACGGCTTGTAGAGATAAATGCCGGTGACAGCATATGGGGACGGCGGGTCCGCGGGCTTCTCGATCACACGCACGATCCGTCCGTCGCTGAATTCCGGTACGCCGAATCGCTGTGGGTTCTCCACCCTCGAGAGCGCGAGCAGACAGTCGAGGTCCTCATTCACAAACCGCTCGACGAGCGGCCTGATGGAGCCGAGGATGATGTTGTCGCCCAAATAGAACACGAACGGCTCGTCGCCCACCCATGCGCTCGCGTTCTGAATGATGTGGCCAACGCCGCGTGGACCGCCTTGCTGTTCGATGAAGGTAAGCCGTACCCCGAACCGTGATCCGTCGCCAAGTGCGTTCGATAATTCCGTATCGCCCGGGTTCGTGTTGATCGCCACCTCGCGGATTCCGGCATCCGCCATCTTCTCGATGGCAAACTCAATCATCGGCTTGTTCGCAAGCGGTATGAGATGCTTGTTGATTGTGTGCGTGATAGGCCGGAGCCGCGTGGCGCGGCCGCCGGCTGCGATAAGCGCTTTCATTGCAAGTGAGCTTAGCAAGAATGACGAGAAAAACCAGTACGGTTACGAATGACGAATCCACCCCTCCGCCGAGCATGGCAAAGGGGTGGGCTAAAGGAGTACGGAACGCTGCGCGAAATGCGGAACGCGGGCTGCGAGAACGGATTGCTACGAAGCCTGCACAGACTGCAGACTGCGCAGCCCATTCGTGCGCAGACTGCAAACCTTGCAACTCATTCGAACTACTGGATCACCCAGATGAACTCTCCGCGGTCCGTACGCAGCTCCGCCAATTCCCGTCGACGTGCGGCAGCGAGCATAAACACCAGCATCCGAGCCTGCTCATAGGAGGATGGGCCGGGCAGCACCACGATGGACTCGACCTTCGCGGCGTCACGAACCGTCCCCACGAGCGCCAGAATCCCGCGAAGGCTTCCGTTCGCCTGTTCATACGTCAGGCGCGCGGTGCGGTCATTCCACACGATCCGGTCGCCGGATTCGAAGGCGGGGATATTATTGTCCCGCCGTTGCGATCCCGGCAGGATCGATGTGTTTTTGATTACGCACTCGGGTCGAACGAACATGCTACGGCTCCTCGAATGTCGCTGTTTGAGATTGACTCCTCGATAACGAACGTGTGAAGGACAAGGCAATGCGTTGGTTATGTAACAGGAATCGTTCGTGCTGTAAAGGGTAGGGGGGACAAGTGGACAGGTGGGCAGGTGGGCAGGTGGGCAGGTCTAACCACCTGCGCACCTGTAGACATGTACACCTGTTCACTCGTTCACTTGTTTTCACCCGTTCACTCGTTCCCAATCGGTCTCGTCACTCCTTTCGCGCCATACTGTTTCTCATAGTACTCGCGATACGCGCCGCTCTTCACCCGTTTCCACCAGTCCGTATTGACCTTAAACCACTGGATCGTCGTGCGGAGTCCGTGAAGAAACGGAGTCGCGGCAGACCACCCAAGTTCCTGTTCCGCTTTGGAAGGATCGATCGCGTAGCGACGATCGTGCCCCGGACGGTCTGTGACCGGCTCGATCATATCGGCGCCGAATCCCATTTCAAACAGGATAAGGCGCGTGAGCTCCGCGTTCGTCCGCTCACTCCGTCCGCCGAAGCAATACGTCTCACCGATCCTGCCGCGACGAAGCGCCAGGTCGAGTCCCGTGCAGTGGTCTTCCACGTAGATCCAATCGCGAATGTTCATACCATCGCCGTAGAGCGGCACCTTTTTGCCCTCAAGGAGGTTTGTAATGAACAGCGGGATGATTTTTTCCGGAAAGTGGTACGGTCCGTAGTTGTTCGAACAGTTTGAAACGGTCACCGGAAGCCGGTGCGTGTGCCACGCCGCGCGCACGAGGTGATCCGCCCCGGCCTTGGATGCGCTATAGGGACTCCGAGGATCGTACGACGACGCTTCACTGAACGCGCCCGTGGAACCCAGCGAGCCGTAGACTTCGTCCGTTGACACATGATGGAATCGGACGTTGCCATTCCTGCGACATGCGTCCAGAAGCGTCTGCGTGCCCAGCACGTTCGTACGCACGAACGCCGCGGCGTCTTGAATCGACCGATCCACGTGGGTTTCGGCGGCAACGTGGACCACCGCATCGACCTTCTTCACGAGTTCGTCAACGAGCGCGGCGTCGCTGATGTCACCCTTCACGAACCGGAAGCGAGGATTGCCCTCCAGCAACCTGAAGTTCTCCAGGTTTCCGGCATACGTCAACGCGTCCAGCACGACCACCTCATCGTTCGGATGTCGGTTCAATACAAAAAACACATAGTTCGTGCCGATAAACCCCGCTCCACCCGTTACCAAGATTCTCATAAATCAGTGGCGCCTTCATTCTAACGCGCGACGACAGCTCCAACCTGCGTCCTGTAGGCGTAGGGCGGAGTGAACCCCTCTCCTCCGTTGTTGAATATCTTCATACGCGAAGACACAGTTCACCACGGAAAAGGCGTTCGTGACAAGGCTTGAAGACGGACGCATTCAGGGTTCCTGGCGTGGCTTGAAAACGGCGACGATCGTAAGCAGAAGCGCACCGCCGACTGCGAAAATCGCCACCGTGTCGGCGCTCCCCGCCACAACGGACGATGTTGAAAGAACGAGCAGGATTCCGGCGCTGACGAAAACGCCCGCAATGATCCTCGCCCACGGTCGCGACGGCGCCTGCCGCCGCATGGCGTCGGCCGACAGGAACGCGAACGCGACGACGCCGAGCGGCAACGGGTCGATGAACGGAGTGACCGACCCGGGAGTGAGAAACTCCGCGGTCAGAACGACGACGACGAAAAGCGCCAGAGCGTATGCGGTGTGTCGGAAAAACGTTTTTAGGAATTCACTCCACGTCATATTGGGGAATGAGATGAGAAACTGGAGATTGGAGACTGGGGACTGGGGACTGTCTATGAAGTGGTTGTCGAGGCGCGAGCAGACGCTTCTCGATAACCAAGCCTCCAGTCTCCAATCTCATCATTTGAGCCGCCTCCATGCGTTCGCCGCCTCCTGCCGCACCACGCGCCACCATTCAGCCCAATTGAGTGGCGGACGGCGGTACGTGAGGCGGATCCTACGGATATCCACGGCGCCCGCGCGCGTGAGGAGACTGGGAGCCGAGAGGGCGAAACGAATGTGATCTCTGGAAGGATCGAGCGCGAAACGGACGCGCGCGCGCACCCAGTCGTCGCCGATCGCCGAAGGCCGAACGTAGGGCGTGAGAATCGCATCAATTCCTTCCGAGTCCGGATCCGTAAAATCCGTAATGCGTCGCGGCTGCGGCGTGAAGAACGCATCGGGAGTGAACGAGAACCACCCGTCGCCGATCACGCGCATGTCGCCCTGCGGCACGTGCAGCCGTTTCGGTCGCGAATCCTGATCCTGCCGATCCAATCGAAAAGGTTCGTGCGTTCTGACCACCTTTACGCCCGCATCTCCGAACGTCACCTGCTGCAGGCCCTCGCGATGGAACGTCTCGAGCACCACGTGCCGCGAATTGCTCCACGCGATTCCGGGCATTGTGGACGTGGCGAATCCGACTGTGTCGCCGAATACGAGCCGCGGACCCACCACCCAGCGCTTCGACGTGGTTTCAATGGAACGGATGAACACGTCGTCGTCCGCGATAAACTGGATGCGGTACGCGGCCGGAGACGCCTGCTCCACGCGGATCGTCTTCTTCACGACAACGCCCATCCGCGTGTCACGCGATCCGCCGATACCTACGGCTTCACGGTGTACCTCTTCGTCCCCGCGATACACGCGAAACACCACGGTATCCGGACCCTTTGCCCTATTGGCGTCTTGGATTTCGAACGTGAACGATACGTCGTTTCCGGCAGGGATCGCCCAGAAGTCATGACTGCCACGCAACGACACGTCCACCTTCGCGGCGGCACCCGCAGGATCGCTCGTAACGATCGGCGTGGCGCTCGCGTGCCACACCGCGAGTCTCGTATAGTCGGACGAAGAAAGGATGGCGTTTGATGCCGTCGAACGGACAAACCCATGGCGCCGACCGTGCGTCACCTCGCGCCAGGTTTCGCGCTCAAGCGGCGCGTACCAGATGGGCTGAAATTCGAACGACAGCGATTCGGGGTCGCGCAAAACGCCGAGTTCCGCGAGCGGCTGGCGGATAGGACGAAACTCTACGTCTATCTCGACCTCGTCGTAGACTCCCGGGAGCCGCGCGGACGCGTACACGGGATCCTGCAGCACGCGCTGGCCCTTCCAACCACCGTCCGCCTGCGGTCCCGGACTCGTAACGCGCTCGGCCGGGAGGAACGGGTCAACCCAGGCGCTGGTTCCGTCGAACGGCACGTCGAAAGCGACGGTCCCCGAAGGCGGAAAACGCTGAATGAGAAGCCACGCCGCCGCCGCCAGGGCAATGGCCCAGGGAATGACGTACAGTGAACGCGCGACAGAACGATTCATGGCTGGAGCAGGTACATGGACTCGTTATCGACCGTATAGACGGGGAAGGGCGGAAACGCAGGAAGTGAATCCATGAGCGCGTTCAGTTCGTTGTATGAAAGCGTGCGATGGAAAAGCGCAACCGGTGTTTCGGAGGCGAAAAGGCCTCTCATCGTGTCCTTGTCTGGCAGCGGACTCGCGGACGGGAACGGACCGCTCGCGAATATCTTATCCGACCGTTCTGACACGATCACGGTCCCCGGCTGTAGTTTCTCTTCCGCGAAGCGGCGGATCGTCGCGTACCGCCCGAGCTCGCGCCGCACGGCGAGAATCCCCTCCTCGTCGCGCGCGAACGCAACGGCCGGCCCGTAGAGCAAGAAGAAGGCGAGGACAATTGCCGCCAGCGCCCGTCCCCGCATGGGGAGCTTCCACAGGGCGTCGACGGCCAGTGCCGCGGCGTACGAGACGATCGGGACGAGCGGGAGGAGATAGCGCAGAAACGAATTGCCAAGCGATACGGTTCCTCTAATGTTGTCCGCATAATTCGACTGCCCGTACACGAGCAGTAGCGCGCCCATCGTCCATGCGCAGAGAATGAGAATAACGGTCTCCGACCGGCCCCATGTTCGCCGGAGCGCGATGAATGCGCCAATCAGAGCAGCGATCGTCCATGGCGCGAGGTATGTGAAGAAATACGTCCGCACGTTTGTCCACATGGCGCGCGGATGGAACCCGAATGGCAGGGAGACGACACGTGCCGGCGACCCTGTGTCTCCTGTCGCAGGCGCGAGCAGGAGCGAATCCTTCAACTGGTACCCGATGGCCGGAAGCCACGTCACGCTCTTCGCAGGGTACGTTAGTGCGGCCAGCCACGCAGCTCCGATGCAGACGAGGAGCGCGATGGCACCAGCGAGGAAAAAAGGCTTCACCGATGAGCGATTCTCGCGCCCGGACCACGCGGCCCACACAACCCACGGCAGAATCCACAGCGCTTCCGTAGGCCGAATCGCGAGCGCCAGTCCGAGCGCGCCGCCTGCAAGAAGCGGTGTGACGTGCAGCGTCAACATCGTACGTCTCGCAACGCCGAACCTGTCCGTCTGATGTTCAGGAGCAGCCCGCCCCAGCTCTCTCCATGCCCATATACTCCAAATCGCCAGCGCGACCACCGGAAGATTCGGAAACAGACCGCGATTCGAATAGAGCAGCACCGTCGGGAACATCAAATACAACGCAGCGGTCGCCCACCCCACGCGCCTATTCATCTGCCGAGCTAGCCGGCAGAGAGGATACGCAGAACCGAGAACGAGGAGCGCCGTGAGATACGCACCCATTCCTCCTGCGACCCGTTCCGCCAACATCACGAGGAACGGCCATCC
>DATMXG010000023.1:0-6476 GCA_035561755.1 Methylomirabilis sp. (SeqCode) | reverse complement strand
GTCGCCCCCGATCCCTGCACGAACAGCTGCGGCGCCGTGAGGCTCGCCGAACGCTTCACCGCCGCTTCCGGCGCCGATATAACGTTCGGCGCAAACTCGAAATCAATGAACGTCCCACCCTCCATACGGGGCGCGGCGGTGTAGTCTGTTCCGCTGGAGAGACCCGTATCGAATGCCGTGCCGCCGATCCAGTTGGAATCGCGTACCCCCTTCGCGAGCTCTACGCCTTCGCGCGCCAGGTTTGCCGCCGCCACTTCGTCCGCGCTCCGCTCCTGCAGGCGTACGTTTGAAAAAATAATCATGCTCGCGGATGTGAGGCCCACGATAATCACGCTCATGGCAATGAGCAGTTCAATGAGGCTTTGCGCTTTGAGGAGACGGGGTCTCATGGCTGACAAGATTCGATCATGGGTGCTCTAATCAAGCGATATTCTCCCCGTAATCGCGTTCAATCGCACTGTTCTCGTTTGACCCGTGCGCTGGTGCGTGAGGACGATATCAAGCGTCTTCGGCTCCGGCGTACCGCTGCAAGCAGGGGTATACGGAGCGGGCGTGTCACACGCATTGATCCGCATGGCGCCGCTCTGACGCTCGAACGTGACGGTGGCGTTCGTGACGGAGCCATTGTTTGTCGTCAGGCTGCTGATGCGGACCCCAACCACGGCCGCGGTCCCCTTCAGGAAAGTCCTCGTCCCGAGATCTTCCATCCCAACGTCCATCCGACGGTCATTTTTTACGGGGTCCACTTCGGTGAACGTCCTCGCGTTGTCCGAACTGTTTGAAAGGTATACGCCATATGAGTACGGCGGCATCTTCACGGAGCATGCGGTGATGCAGCCGGTTGCAGAGAGATCACACGCCTTAATACCGGATGCGGTCGTACACGTGGTCGCCTCGGTTGTCGCGAGCGCCTTCGCCTGATTGTCCCGAAAAATCCCAACAAGCAGTCGGGCCGATCCGGACAGCTCCTCCTGGAACTTCGAGCGGTTGATGTCGCCGGCTACAGCGACGGCGATGATGAGAAGAATCGTGAGACTCACGAGGAGCTCGGCCATAGTAAACCCCGCACCAGTTTTCGGCCGCCGAAAACTGGTGCGGGGTGAACCCCGCACCACATCAACCAAACCTGCGCGTTTTTTTAACTCGTGCATCGCATTTCCGTGATGTTTCAATCTCTGTTCTCTCAATCGAGCCAGCTCTTCTGTTTCGTATGCTTCATAATATACCAATTTCCAAGGCCTGTGTCTTCGCGTTGATGATGGCTCTCCGTCTTGATGCTGACGAAATCGTCGTCTCAAATCATTCGTGGAACCGACATACAACTCTCCCGGTTTTTTCAAACTACGTAAAAGGTATACGTAGTACATATCATCCTATTCTTACATGAATGCAAATTGCAGATAGGACCCGATTGGTTCAGCGTACCATAGCGCGACCAGTGTTCCCGCTGCCAGGAACGGCGCGAACGGCACCGGGGTCTTGCGCGTTACAGAACCTTGGACGAGGAGTGCCGCCGCCACGCTCCCCCCGATCACGAAGGAGACGACGATGCCCGCGAGCGCGAGCGGAAATCCGAGCGCCGCGCCCACGAGCAGGCCGACCACCGGGTCGCCCTCTCCCATGAGCGCGCCGCGCGAGGCGAGCACGAAGAATCCGAGCACGACGGCGACAGTGACGGCCCCGAGGGCCACCCGCAGCCAGTCATCGCCCATGAGCGTGCGCCCGGCGCCCACGAGCATGGCGCTCGCAGCCGTGAATTCAAGCGGCACGAGCTGCCAGCGGAGGTCGAACGCCGTAATCACGAGGAAACAGAACGACACCGCGAGCTCAAACGCCACGGCCCAGAGAGCCGCCTGCGAAGGGTCGTCGAGGTGGCGGAGGAAGGCGACCACGGCCAAAACCGCCATAGCCGTTTCCACAGCCGGGTACTGCCAATGGATCGGCTTGCGGCACATGGCACAGCGGCCCTTCAGCCACAGCCATGATACGACGGGGATCAGGTGCTTCGCCCGGATGGTTTTGCGGCATGACGGACACCGCGATCTTCCTCCAATGGACGAGCCCTCCTTTATGCGGACGACAAGGACATTCGCAAAAGAACCCAAGGCTGCTCCAAGGAGGAGGATGAGGACGACTGGCAGCGCGAGCATGAACAAACGAAGAAATGACTAATACCTAATGCCTAATGTCTAATCAGCACGATCCGACATTAGTCATTAGGTATTAGTCATTAGTCATTTACCAGCTACCCGATATCACTTTGAACTCGCATCGGTATCCACCCCTCCCGAATGCGCATAGTACGTGCCTGCCGCCCCATACGTAGTCTGCAGCTCAGTGGTGAACCGTATGGCATACCCCGTGCCAACCGTGCTCTCATACACGTAGTACTCATTCGTTTTGGGGCCTGTAGGAATCTTTTGGAGATACACCACACCCGTACCCGGGGAGGCTTCAAACCCGTTCGATCCCAAAACTTGATACGTACCCGTACCGAGATTGACTCCCGGCGACGCGGATGGGTAGGCCGCCTTCTCGAGCCAATGCTGTTCCAGGCCGGAACGAACCACCTGCACGTCTGACAGCCGTTTCGCGTCGCGCGACTTCGCCCGCGCGTTGTTCAGCATAAGAACGCTGATCGTCGCGAGCAAGCCGATGACGGCGATGACGACGAGGAGTTCGATCAGCGTAAACCCCGCACCAGTTTTGGACTTCGTCCAAAACTGGTGCGGGGTAAACCCTTTACGGAGACGAGAGATCATAGTCTTACTGGAGGACGCCGTCTTGCGTCATGGAGTGTGCACCCGCACCAAGACCGCCGGAGCCGGACTCTAGCCAGAACGTAATCTTGTAGTTATCGATAAGGATGCTTCCGGCCGTATTTAGATAAATAGCATAGTCGCATAGCGCAACCGCCGGATTTCCGCATGCGGCGGTGCCGGTCGGATCCGTGATTTTCGAGAAATTGAGATATGCCGTTCCGGTAGTCGTGCAGGTGGAAACCTTATTCCCGGCGGTAGTGCACCCCCCGAGCGTTTGGCTCTCGCTTGATGAGTTTCCAAACGCCTTGGATACCGCCCGGATATCGCTAAGACGTTTGGCATCGCGCGCTTTAGCTCTGGCATTACCGAAGGCCACGACGGCTAAAGTGGCGAGAAGGCCGATGATGGCGATGACCACCAGCAATTCAATGAGGGTGAACCCCGCACCAGTTTGGGGCTTTGCCCCAATCTGGTGCGGGGTGAACCCCTTTTTTTGAGTAGGCATAGGCGTGTCGCCAGTATAGCACGTCCTGCCGTATCCTAACGAAAACGCCCGGTCCAAGGACCGGGCGTTTTTCAGACAGGACGGTTTATTGCAGACCGCTTGCCGTAGCGGTGTGCGCGCCAGCCGCGAGGCCGCTCGCACCGTTTTCAAGCCAGAAGTTGACCATATAGTCACTGATCGTCGCTGCGGTAGCCGGTGCGCTCGCTTTACGGATCGCGTAGTCACAAATCGCAGCCGCCGGGTTGGCGCATGCCGTCGTGCTCGACGGATCGATGAGCGTCGTCAGGCTGATGTACGTCCCGGAACCGCCGGCGATAGTACACGTGCTGACGCGGGCTCCCGCCACCGCGCAACCGCCCAGCGTCGCGCCGTCGTTATCCGCCGCGGCGAACGCTTTCACGAGGTTCGACATGTCGCTCACGCGCTTCGCGTCGCGAGCCTTGGAGCGGGCATTACCGAAGGCCACGACGGCCAACGTTGCGAGCAAACCGATGATGGCGATGACCACCAGGAGCTCAATGAGAGTGAAACCTTTGCGCTTCATGGACATAGGTTGATTACATCGGGCTTAGGCGCCCGTTTGTGAATGATGTGGATAAGTATAGCATGAGACACGTGAACACGTGAACAGGTGTACGGGTTAACAGGTGTCTAGAGTCCGCCTATGCACATATGTGCCTGTCCATCTCTTGCCCGCCTTCTGCCTAGACCGCGCTTGATAGCTGATACAGGGGCAACAGAATGGCCGAAACCATCACGCCGACGCCGATGCCCAGGATGACCATGACGATCGGCTCGATCAGGGTCACGAGGTTTGCCACGAGGTTGTCGACCTCGCGATTGAAGAACGAGGCCACGCGCTGCAGCACCTCCTGAAGCTTCCCCGTTTCCTCTCCCACGGACAGCATCTGGTTCATCATGGTTGGGACGTGCTTGCTCCGCAGAAAGGCCGTGGTGATGGAATTGCCCTCGTTCACTTCTTTGATCGTTTCAAACACCATCTTCTTCCACACCTGGTTCCCTACGACCCCCGCCACGATCTCGAGCGCCCCCACCTGGTCCACGCCCCCGTGGAGCAGCGTACCGAGCGACCGGCAGAAGCGGACCACATAGATCCGTTCGAACAGCGTGCCGAACACCGGGACGTTCAACATGAGCTTGTCCAGCGCCATGCGTCCGCCCGGGGTCTGCACGACGATACGAAGGACGACGATCAGGATGATGACGAGAATAATGATGAGCCACCAGAAGTTGGCGAAGAAGCCGGAAACGACGATGAGGATGCGCGTGGAGATCGGAAGCGGCACATTCGCTTCCTGAAGGATCTGGGTGAGCTTCGGCACCACGAACGACATCATGATGAAGCCGACGACGCCGAGGGCCGTGAGGATGAACGCGGGGTAGATGAGCGCGCCGCGGATCTTGCTCGTGAGGTCGTAATCCTTCTCCTGCTGGTCTGCGAGGTACTCGAGCACCTGCTCAAGCTGACCGCTTGTCTCTCCGGAACGAATCATGTTGATGAAGAAACCAGAGAAAACCTTTGGATGGCGCTCGAACGCGTCGGAGAGTCGCGCGCCGCCCTCTACCTCGGTGGACACGTCGTTCATCACGATCTTCAGGTTCGGGTTCTCGGTCTGTCGCGCGATGTTCTTGAGCGCGTCCACGAGCGGAACCGCGGCGGATACCATAACCGACAGCGTGCGGGCCACGATAACGATGTCCTTCGTGGAAATTCGGTTCAAAAAAGAGAGTGCGGCGGTTCCCACGCCTCCTGCGCCAGCCGGCTCGAGCAGGACGATCTCAAACCCGCGCTCCGCGAGAGCCTCATTCGCGTCTTCCATCGTAGGAGCGTCAACCGCGCCGGCCTGGAGCTGGCCGGTAGACGTGCGAACACGGTACTTGAAGGTAGGCATTGGGGGTGTTCCCTCGCTTCGCTCGGGATGACAAGGGCTTCAGAAAGATTGTCATCCCGAGCGAAGCGAGGGACGAATCACGGCATTCCGAGGAGTTGTTTCACCTGTTTCACCGCTTCCTCCGGCAGCGTCTGCGCCTTGATGGCGTATCCGGCGGCGCCGAGCGACAGACAGCGGTCGATGTCGCTCTGTTGCCCAAGATTCGTAAACACGTACACAGGGATGGATCGCGTAACCGCGTCCGCTTTTAGTTTTTCAAGCGTCTGAAAGCCGTCAACCCTCGGCATGACGAGATCCAAGAGGATCACATCCGGTTTCTTGTCTGCGGCCAGCCGGATACCGTCTTCGCCGCCCGTCGACGTCACTACTTCGAACCCCTCCACCTCAAATTTCCGCTTGTAGATGGCGGTGAAGAAGGCGTCGTCGTCGATAATCAGGATACGCGGCATATCGTTACGCTGTGATTCAGCGAGCATGGATGGTATCGAATGACGAATGTCTAATGCCAAATGTCTAATGACCGACGTCTGTAATTAGTCATTTGGCATTAGACATTCGTCATTTCTTCTCCTCTTTCCCCTCGTCTTCCTGCGTCTCCTGCGACAATCTCAGCACTTCCGCAAGGGTGGTGAAGCCGTCGAGCGCCTTCAGGAGCGCGTCCTGCCGGAGCGAGATCATTTCCTGCCGGGCGGCTTCTTCCTGAACCTTGGCGATCGGAAACCCTTCCTGCACCAGCCGCTGGGCCGTGGCCGTAAACATGAAGATTTCCGCTACGGCAATGCGGCCAACATACCCTGTTCCGTTGCACCGGCTGCACCCTTTTCCATGGTAGAACACGGGCTTCAATGGATCCACGCCCTCCTTGAAGTATCGCATCGGAATGTGCGGCAGCTCCTCCAGTACTTTTGCAAGGGTTTTCGGGTCGATTGTCTCCGTTTCCTTGCAATTTGAGCACACTTTACGCGCGAGGCGCTGTGCCACGCCCACGTTCAGCGTTGCAGCGAGCAGAAACGGCTCCACTCCCATATCGATCAAGCGCGGCACGAGCCCGAACACGTCGTTCGTGTGGAGGGTAGACAAAATGAGGTGGCCCGTAAGCGCGGCATGGATGCCAAGCTCTCCCGTCTCCTTATCGCGGATCTCGCCGACCATGACCACGTTCGGGTCCTGTCGCAGGAGGGACCGGAGTCCGGCCGCGAAGGTGTAACCAATTTCCGGCCGGATCTGCGACTGATTCACGCCCGGGATGAAATACTCCACCGGATCTTCAAGCGTCGAAATATTCACGCCTTCGCC
>DATMXG010000022.1:0-2083 GCA_035561755.1 Methylomirabilis sp. (SeqCode) | reverse complement strand
ACCCTCCCCTACGGCTTGTTTTCAATCGTTACGCTCTGCATCACGTCGCCGACGGCAATCTTATCCACCGCGTCCATACCCTGCACCACGCGGCCGAAAACTGAATAGGACGGTGGCAAACCGGTGTCGCCGAGCATGATGAAGAACTGCGAACCGTTCGTATTCGGTCCGGCGTTCGCCATGGCTACGATGCCGCGATTGTATGAGAGATTAACTTTATCGTCCGCGAACCGGTATCCGGGTCCGCCCGTGCCGTTGCCAACCGGATCACCACCCTGGATCACGAACCCTTCCTCGCGGCGGTGAAACGTGAGTCCGTCATAAAACCGATTCTTCACAAGGTAGGCGAAATTAGACGCGGCATTCGGCCCTTCGTCGGGCAGAAGCTCGAACACGATGTCGCCTTTCGCCGTTTTGATGCGGACGAGCTTGTTCTTCGTTTCGGACTCTGAGAGCACGCCGGGGAAGGCGAGGTTCGTGCGGTTGGGTTCGGTCACAGCGGGGGTGGGTTCAGGTGATTGAGTGGTCGTTGATTCGTCAGATGGAATGGGAACGGGCTCCGGCGCAGGCTGCGGCGCTGGTGCGGGCGTGGGCGTTGCCGGCTGAGACGGAACAATGACGGGCTTGGCGCAACCCTGACCCAGGAGGACGAGGGGGAGCGCGAGGAGAAGAGGAAGGGTTCGTTTCATAGTGGGTGCGAGGATAGCACAGGAAATTTCTAATTTCTAATTGACCTAATTGATCTCATCAATGTCCAATGGCCAATTTTCGAATAGCTTGGACGGCAAGATTTTGGAATTGATCGGATCAATAGGGCCAATGAGAAATTGGGTCAATTCCCCTTCCCTGTCGGTACTCGCCATTTCACGACCATGAATGAAACGGCTTATTCCTTTTCCATCACCACCACGCGCAGAAGGTCCGCCTTCTTATTCGGCATCCACCACGGGCACCGGTGTGCGGTCCAGGCCACGGGATTATCGCCAAGACATGGAACGTGGTGTGTCTCAAGGACGCGGAATCCCATTGGGGTCATAAATGCCGGGACGTTATCGATTGCGGTCCGACCCTGAACGTCGCGATTCTCGAGCTCGATGGACATCTCACGACCGAGCTTGGACGCAACGAACGCTGAATTTGGGATGTCGGCGATGGTGATGGCGCCGGGCGTGAAGCACTTCGTGTCGCGGAAGAACAGTTGCGTGTCTCGCGTGGAAAAATACTGGAACAGATTTTCTACGAGGACGAGTGTTCGCTTCCCCGCGCAGCGGTCGCCGATCGCCGTGGCAAGCGCGCCGGGGCGCATAAGATCCACGCCTGCGCGTTCCACCACACAGTGAGGCCGGACGTCGCGCAATCGTTCGTTCTTCCAGTCCGTGACGACCGGGAAGTCGATCTCGATCCAGGTGAGCGAAGACGGGAGATCGAGACGGTACGGTCGCGCGTCGAGTCCGGTCCCGGCCATGATCACCGCTTCGATCCTCCGATCTTTCACGTACCTCGTAACGAGCTCATCCACGAGCCTCACGCGGCGAATAATCGCACGCGGCGCCGGATGGGCGCGCTCGAGGCTGAGCGCAATCTCCAGCCCCGCCTCACCGAGCAAGCGTTCGGCCAACACGTCCGTAACAAGCGGATGCGGGCGTTTCATTTCGAGGACTCTCGCACCAGCCAGCCAGAGCGCCGTGCGGAGAACGGGTGGGACATCGCGCATGAGAGCAGGATAGCGCGGGGAGGGACGAGGGACTAGGGACTGGGGACTGGTAAATGGGGACTGGCGATCGGAGACGGTGTTTCTGTCCCCAGTCCCCAGTTCCCAGTTTCCATTTACCAGTCTCCTGTCCCTACTCCTCCCACGGCAACCCCGCCTCACCGGCAAACCCCCACCGGCATGCTTCGACGTTCAATCCATGACGAAAACGACGCGCAAGCGAATAGTAGCTCATCGCTTCTGCATCCTCTGGACGTGACAGATCGCGCCCGCGTTCATCACGCACGCGGAGCGAAACCGGTACCGGTGTACCGGGTTCATAGACGGCCTGGACGAGGATCGCGTTCGCGTCCGTACGACCGAGTGCATGAC
>DATMXG010000021.1:0-6212 GCA_035561755.1 Methylomirabilis sp. (SeqCode) | reverse complement strand
ACATGATGGTCGCTCATATGGAGGGTCATATGCCTTCCAGTATGGCGGCCTGTGGATCGCCAACCCGATTTGCCTATTTGGGGCTCATCATGTGTTGGAATCGGAAACTCATTTGGGACTCATGTTGTATTGGACAAGTCTCTCGCTTGACTCGCCTTGCCCGTGTGCGTATCCTCCTCATTAAGAATCCTTTTTTGAACTCGTAAGAGTTCAACCTGAACACGTAACGTATTCAATCATATGGCGGAAGTGAAGCCGGTCATCGAGACCTTCGCGAACATCAAAGTCATCGGTGTTGGAGGGTCGGGCGGATCAGCGTTGAACCGCATGATTTCATCGAAGATCCGAGGCGTGGATTTCATCGCCATGAATACGGATGTTCAGGCGCTCCACATGTCGCTCGCGCCTTCGAAGATCCACATTGGCAAGAGCGTTACGCGCGGACTCGGCGCCGGCATGGATCCGGAGATGGGAATGCGCGCGGCGGAGGAGAGTATTGATGATATCAAGGAAGCACTTACGGGTGCGGATATGGTGTTTGTCACGTGCGGCCTGGGAGGCGGCACCGGTTCTGGAGCGGGTCCGAAAGTCGCTGAAGTGGCGCGCGAAATGGGCGCGCTCACCGTGGCGGTTGTAACGCGGCCGTTTGCATTCGAGGGGCTTCAGAGAAAGTCGATCGCCGACGGCGCGTATGACCGCATGTCCGAGAGCGTGGATACGATGATCACGATACCGAACGACAGGATCCTCCAGATCATCGATCGGAAAACGGCGCTTTTGGATGCGTTCGAAATCGCAGATGACGTGCTGCGTCAGGGCGTGCAGGGAATCTCGGAACTCATAACCGTGCCCGGTCTCATCAACGTGGACTTCGCGGACGTGCGTGCGATCATGCAGAACCGCGGGAGCGCGCTCATGGGCATCGGCCGTGGCCATGGAGAGAATCGCGCGGCGGACGCGGCCAAGGCGGCGATCGCCTCGCCGCTCCTCGAAGTGTCCATCGATGGCGCGAAAGGCATTCTTTTCACTATTACAGGAGGGTCGAATCTTGGCATGTACGAAGTGTCCGAAGCTGCCAAGGTCATCACGCAGTCGGCCGATCCTCAGGCGAAGGTAATCTTCGGCGCAATCATCGACGAGGCCATGAAGGACGAGGTAAAGGTTACCGTCATCGCTACAGGGTTCGAATCACGGCCGTCCACGTCTAAGCCAAAGGTCGTGATGGCGTCTGGTACGTACGTGCCGCCCCGCCATGCTCCGGTCGCGGAGCCTCTCGATCGCATGCCGTTCGGCCAGAACGCTGCGACCGCTACGGCGTTCGCCCAGAAGCGCGAGCCAGCGATGGATCCCGCACGTCCATCTGCGAAGGAATCCGCCCCGCTCCAGCAGCAACCGCACGTGCAGCCGCCGCAGTATGCGCCCACGAACGCACCGCGTCAGGTCGCAGCCGTCACCACTGTGGCCGCGAAGACGTCCGAAGAAGAAGACCTGGATATCCCGGCCTTTATCAGGAAGAAGATGATGTGAGTCTCTCGAAGGTATCGGCATATCGTCATCGCTCAACAAATGCCTAATACCTAATGCCTAATTTCTAATCTTGACTTGCGGTCAAACATTAGAGATTAGACATTAAGTATTAGGCATTTTCATTTGTTCCATCAACCGGCCTGATTTGCTACTGTGTTTTCAGCAACGTATGCATTGTCCCGTTTGCAGCCACGATGACACCCGGGTGGTGGACTCCCGCATCAGCGCGGAGGGAGATGCCATCCGGCGGCGTCGAGAGTGCGATAAGTGCGGTTTTCGATTCTCCACACTTGAAGAGGTTGAACTGTTGGATTTGGTGGTCGTGAAACGCGATGGGTCGCGTGAGGCCTATAGCCGCGACAAGATGGAGCGAGGTTTGAAGAAGGCGCTTGAGAAGCGGCCGGTGACGGACGCCGCTTTTCGGTCCCTCGTCCACGGCGTGGAGCGCGACATACAACGCAGGAACGCCGATCAGCTCACGAGCCAAGACGTGGGGGGGATCGTGATGGACCAATTGAAGGCGTTCGATACCGTGGCCTACATCCGGTTCGCGTCTGTGTACCGTCAGTTCGAGGACGCGCAGACGTTCCAGAAAGAACTTGAGGGGTTGTTGAAAACGCCGTCAGAACCCAAACGTCGCGGGAAGAAGAAAAGCAGACGATAGGGATACATGACGAAATTCCCCCCGGCTTCGCTCGGGGCAGGCTCCTGACGAATAATGAAACGATTTTCTGCGTGGTCCGGAGAACGTTGTTTCGTCGTTCGTCAGGAGCCTGCCCCGAGCGAAGCCGGGGGGAATTTCGATATTTTGTCGCTTGAGCGCAGATGCTATCCTGCCGTCATCTATGAAGCCTCAACAGAAACGTACGAAGATCGTGTGTACGATCGGCCCGGCAAGCAACACGGATGTGAAGATCCGTGCGCTCATCAAAGCGGGGATGAACGTGGCGCGATTGAATTTTTCGCACGGCACGCACGAGGACCACGCAGAACTCATCCGTCTCATTCGTACGGTTGCGGCGGAGCTCCAAGAGCCCGTTGCGATCCTCCAGGACCTCCAGGGCCCGAAAATTCGCGTGGGCGATCTGCCGAAAGAGGGTGTTGAGCTCAAGGCCGGGGACACGGTCGTGTTCACGACCGGGAAGGCGGATATCGGGAAGAAGCGTCTGCCCGTCACCTACGACAAACTCCATGAGGACGTGAAGCCGGGTGAGCGCATTCTTCTCGATGACGGGCTCCTGTCTGCCAAGGTTACGAAGGTGGAGGGTCGCGACGTCATCTGCGAGGTGGTGGATGGGGGCGTCCTCACGTCGCATAAAGGGGTGAATTTCCCGAATACGAAACTGTCCGTGTCCGCCATCACGGAGAAAGACAAGGAAGACGTGAAGTTCGGCGTGCAGCAGCACGTAGACTGGGTAGCGCTTTCGTTCGTGCGAAGCGCCAAGGAGATCTACGACCTGAAGTACTTTATTCAGGGCATCCAGGCCGAGATCGATCTCTTGCACCATCATGAGTACCCTATCCGTGTGATCGCGAAGATTGAGAAGCCGGACGCCGTGGAGAACGTGGACGAGATCATCGTGGCCGTGGACGGCATTATGGTGGCGCGCGGCGACCTTGGGATCGAAATGCCCGGCAAGGAAGTCCCGCTCATCCAGAAGCGCCTCATCGACAAGTGTCGCGAGGCGGCCAAGCCTGTGATCGTTGCCACGCAGCTGCTCGACTCGATGATTCGTAATCCGCGGCCTACGCGCGCCGAGGTGTCCGATGTGGCGAACGCCGTGATCGACCACACGGATGCCGTGATGCTTTCCGGCGAAACGGCGAGCGGGAAGTACCCGGTCGAAACCGTGCAGACCATGGCCCAGATCGTGGAAGAGACGGAAGCCTCGAAGTACGACGACGTGCCGCCGCGTGCCGACGTAATCCCGAAGACAACGGACGAGGCCATTTCGCAGGTGGCGAACATCCTCGCGCATGGCGTGAAGGCGAAGCTCATCCTCGTCGGCTCGCTGTCTGGAGACACGGCGCGGCTTGTGAGCCGCTATCGCCCGGAGCTTCCGATTCACGCCGCCGTGACCGACGAGCGCGTGGAACGACAGCTCAACCTTTCGTGGGGCGTGGTACCGTTCGTGCTTCCGCGCTGCGGTACGGTTGAAGAGCTCGTGGAGCGTTCTATCGGCCATTTGAAAAAGCGAAAAACGGTCACGAAAGGGGATAAGATCATCGTGGTCGCTGGTGATCCTGTGGGCGCCTCGGGGGTGGTGAATCTCGTTGAGATACGAGAGGTGAAGTGATCGCGAAGGAGGGGAGGGAGCAGGTGAACACGCGAGCAAGAGAGCGAGAGAGCAAGCGGGCAAGAGCAAGTGAACGAGTGGACATGTGAACAAGAGGACAACTGTACAGCCCGCCTCTCATCTGTCCGCTTGTTTACCTGTCCACTCGTTCACTTGCTCTTGCCCGCTTGCTCTCTCGCTCACCTGTTCTCACCACTCGTATCACGGTATTAGAAAAACCCGGACGCCGAGGGGTAGGCATCCGGGCTTTGTGTATCGTTAGTTGAGAACGGGGCGCGAACGTCGAGGGGCCTCGTTCATGAAGCTCCGCGCATCGATGTCGAGCTGGTCGCAGATTTCAGCAATGATCGCGCTTGCCGCGATGATTCGGAGAAGCGACATGCCGTCCCAGTCGGCACCGAGCCAAAACTGCGATGAAGCATGCACATGCGCAAGGCTCGTTCCCGTGGAGGGCTTGGCCGGTGTGCGTACGCCGAAGCAGTTGGCGGGGTTTCCGTTGCCGCACGAGGCGATCTCCCCAAGCTTATGTGGGCTCATCTCTACGATCTTGGGCCACACCAGGTCGATGAGATGACGATAGATCGGACGCCCGGCAACGCCTTCGTCGCAGAACTGGTCCGGCTTCAGCCCGTGCTCTTGGACGATTGCAGTCGCGATTCTCCGGAGCGTAGCTGTATTTTCGCGACGGATTTTCTCCCGTTCGTTCATCGTAGGTATCCTCTGAAAAAGGCTCGCGTGTTCGCAGCGGCGTTTCACGCGCGGCAACCACGTTTAGCCACGAAAACCTTGAACCCGACAGGGAAGCTCTCGGCGTTTTATCCCATGAGTCGAAGGTGCATTCTGCGTGGGCATTACAATGGAAGAAGACACTTGTGTCAAGGGTTCTCTGTATATCTGTAAGCGATGCAAATGTATTTCAGTTTATGCGTTTGTTCGCGGTGTTTGCCGTCGAGCGCGATGGTTTGTTCTGACTCGAATAAGTGAAGCGTGTGTTGCAGAATCGACTGATTGGTTCTCGTCGGCGCATTCCTCGATTTCCCAATACGATAAACCCCGTTCCTCGCTTCGCTCGGAATGACAATGGCTGCATGCTCGATATGATCGAGTGCAGCCTTGTCATCCTCGAGACGAAGTTGAGGGGCGGGGCTTTGAGACGTTTGTGTGGCTCTACGCTTCACTCCCACTCTTCGTCGAGGTCCTGGGTGTCCACGCGCTCTGAGGTGGGAACCGAGGACATCGGCGGGTCGTCGGGATTGTTGGAGTCCGTGGTCGTACGATGAACGGTCGGAGCGGCGACGACGATCGGGCGAGCATCCGGCCGGATGAGCGGGAGGATGGAAGGCATCACGTCCGTCTTCTCCCGTGTTTGCTTGGGAGGGCGGGTTGAGGTGCGGTCCACGATCGTGGCACGCTTCATGCGCTCGGTCATCTCCGGAGGCGGCATGGTGAAGGCGCGGACGGCCACCACCATCGTGAGCTCGATCGACGTGAGGACGTCGTCCTTCTTCCGATACGACGTCACCTTGAGCGGCGTTTCGGGATGCGCATCCAGTTTGCGAACCGTCTCCACGAATTCGTCCAGCGGGGCCGCGAGAGTGAGCTTGCGGCTGAGCCGTTCGCGGGTGCCGCCCTCATCCATCTGGATGTCCACGACCGTCCGTTCCGCGGTTCGTACGAGTTCTACGTACATCTGGCCCGGGAGCCAGCGGCTGAAACGCGCAATCGCAGATAAGAGCAGGAGGATCTTTGGCGCGCCGGTTTTTGGCGTTGAGACGTGCTCCAACCGTCGTAGCAGTTCGAGCACCGGCGCCCGGTCGCGCTCTTCCGCAATGTTGCGGATGAGTTCCGTTGTGAGATCCTTGAAACTGTGTAGATCGTCGAAGGTGCCCATCGCGCCCTCCTTATCGGTGTGTGTGCGGATGGTTGCTGCAGGATACTGCAACAAAGCACCCTAACGGATAACCGAAGGGTTGTAAACCCTTCGTGAACGGACATGAGAAGCGTCCGTCGCTGCAAGCGAAAACACCGCTTCGGTGTCTGGTACATCCATGGCGGGCTTCTCATTCCTTCGCACTGCCTTCGCAAAAACCGCCTTGCGGCGGTTTTGCTCTGGCGGGTGCGAAGGGATTCGAACCCTCGATCTTCTCCGTGACAGGGAGACGTGTTAACCGGGCTACACCACGCACCCGTGCGTGAGGCGGCAGGAAAGTATCATAACACCGGAAGCGCCACAAGGGACGCGGACGCCCCCCGCATTCTAAACTCAATGCACCACCCATTGATCCCTTCAAAACCCCAGTGGATTGTCCGCTAGGCCAGATCCAGAGAGGATACGAGCCTATGCGAGGCCAGCCTCTCACGCTCTATGAACGGGAAAAGATCGAGCTT
>DATMXG010000020.1:0-34205 GCA_035561755.1 Methylomirabilis sp. (SeqCode) | reverse complement strand
TTCATCACCTCAAGCGGCTCCACCCCGGCAGCGCGGTTTTCGATGATGTCCGTGACCGTGGGTTTGCCCTCGGTGAGCGTGCCAGTCTTGTCGAATACCACGATCGAGATGTCGCGCGCCGCTTCAAGCGCCGAACCGTCCTTCACGAGTATTCCCTTCTTCGCTCCTGCGCCCGTGCCGACCATGATGGCAGCGGGAGTGGCGAGGCCCAGGGCGCACGGGCAGGCCACGATCAGGACCGCGACCGCGTGACGGACAGCTTCACCAGGGTTTCCCGACAAGACAAGCCACACGGCGAACGTCACGATGGCTGCGACGATGACGGTGGGTACGAACACTGAGGAGATTCGATCCACGAGCTTCTCGACCGGCGATTTGGTGGAGAGCGCGTGTTCAACCGTCGCCACGATCGCGTCCAGAGCGGATTTTCCGGGTTCCACCGTGACGCTCATGAGGAACGATCCGGTTCCGTTCACGGTGGCGCCGTACACAAGGTCGCCCTTATGTTTTTCCACGGGTATCGGTTCTCCGGTGAGCATGGATTCGTCGATGCTCGAGTCTCCTTCCAGAATTACCCCGTCCATCGGGATGCGCTCCCCCGGTTTCACGCGGCACGTGTCACCGGGCTTCAGACCGCTGGGATCAACGTCTTCCATGCCGCCGTCCGACGCTACTCGATGGGCGAGTTTGGCGTGGAGTCCGAGGAGCGCCTGAATGGCTTCGCCCGCACGCATGCGCTGACGTGCTTCGAGGTACTTGCCGAGCAGGAGGAAGACGATGATAATACCCGCCACTTCAAAGTACACGTCACCGCCGGCGAAGAATGCGTACGTGCTCCAGAGAAGCGCGGCGCCCGTCCCCACCGTTACGAGCGTATCCATGTTCGCCCGCCGGTGCTTGAGTTCGTTCCACGTGCCCTTGTGGAATCCCCTGCCAAGCCAGGCCACGAGGATCCAGGCGACGACAAGGTTCATGACTTCGATTGCCGGACGCCCGAAGAGCGTCCCAATGTCCAGGGTCACCGCCATGCTCGCCACGAGCGGGATCGTTAGGGTGAACGCGAGGATGATCCCTTTCGTGTGTATGTATCCGCTATGCGTCATGTGTGAGGCCTCGGACAGTTCCGTTTCGGACGCGGTTCCATGCGCCATGTACGATGTCTGCTCCGGCGGGGTTCCCATGACAGGGTCGTAGCCATTGTCCCTGATCGCCTGCGCCAGCTGATCCGGCCCTGTTTTTGTTTCGTCGTATTCCACGGAGGCGCGTTCCATGGCGAAATTCGCGCTCGCATGTTTCACCCCCGGAACCTTCTTCAGCGCGTGTTCGATCGTTACGGCGCAGGATGCGCAATGCATCCCGCGGATCGGTATCGTCTTCCGTTGCATATCAGTCGGTAACGTTAAATGAACCGCGGATCATGCCCATGCCGCAGCTGAAGGGAACGGCTCCCGCGCTCTTCGGGGTGAATTGAATGATATTCAGGCCGGGCGTGAGGTTCCGACGGATGCCGTACGTCGGCATTACGAGCGAACTCGCGCAGCCTCCCACGTCCTGCCCGTCGATCTCCCACCGCACGGGTACTCCTTTTTTTACCGTGAGGACTTTGGGAGCGTATGTTCCGGATGCGACCGTCATGCGCACCACCTGTTCCTGCGCATTTGCGGCGGGGATCGCCTGTTGGGCCGCTTGCGACGTCCAACCCGTGAGAAGCGATCCCGGCGTCACCGGTGCTCCCATGACGGTGAGGCCTCCGTCGATCTGGCCGAAGGCGAAGAATGAGAGGACGGCACCGGTTGCGAGTTTGACGGTGCGGTATTGTAGTACGCGCGCGGATCCGAATGTCGATATTCCGGCGAGGACCGGAAGGGTGCCGAGCGCAAATGCGCCCATGAGGAGCATGCCTGAAACCGGTGAATCGGACGCGAGCGCCAGCGCCTGCGCCGTCTGCGTGAAACCGCACGGCAGCATGAACGTGACGGCGCCTACGAAATACGGGGTGATCGTGTGATCGGAAGACGAGACGCGGTCAGCGAGTTTCGAGGCGCTGCGTGGAAGCGTGAGACCGAGTTTGGCCAGAGACGGGGAGAGATCAAGCATGTGGAGTCCCATGAGGAGGAGTACGGTTCCGAGCACGAGGGCGAGGAGGCCGTAGAGGTTCTCGGACACGCCGGGGAGTGTGCGGCCGATAAAACCCAGGAGCGCGCCACCCGCGAGAAACGATGACAGGCGGCCAAGATGAACCGCGATGAGCTGGCGCTTTGTTCGTGACGCGCCATTGTATGCCATGAGAAATCCTCCTGTCGTTGAGAGACAGGTGGAAACCGATGCCACGAGACCGAACGCGATCATGGCGCCGATGGATGCGCTCGCCGACACGTTCGGTACAAGGCTGCGGAGCGGTCCCAGGATGAAGACGGATGCCACGCCTACGGCGAAGAGCGCAACGAGAGCGCGGCGCAGACGGGTACTGAAGCGGTCCCGTACGCCCGTGGGCAGACGACAGACCTCTTGGCGTGATCTGTCCTGAGCTGAAACGAGAGGCGCGGGTCGGGTATCAGTCGCTTGGTCTCGCCGAGTGTGTTCGGGGATGAGCGCATATCCGTGCGCGCCGAGCCTCGCGTTCAAGAGCGCGATGTCCGGATCAGCCGCTTCATCGCGCATGCTCACGCCGGCTCTCCCCTGCTTCAGGGAAACCTCGGATTCTTCCACCCCAGGGATGTCGTTCAAGACGCTCCCGATCATTTTTTCGCACGAGTGACAGGTCATGCCCGTCACGTTCCACGTGATGATGCGAGACATAGGGAATCAACCGTAAATAAGAGTAATCTCACAGACCCTCATTCACAAGGCCTATTCTCGTTTGGCGGTGCTGTACGATTCAAATTTCGGATCAGGGGCGCGAATGCGTCTCCTCATTGGCCGCTTGCGTATCAGCGACGTTTGGAGTGAAACGAATGCCGCGATCGTGACGGTTGGCGTGGCATGGGGATCGGACCGCGGCGGCGCGATGAGCGACGGGCGCACGTCGTATTCGATCGGGGCGCTTTCCGCCATGCCGCAGGATGACATAAACTCGCGCACGTGTTCCGCGAGGCTCATGCTCGAATGGCGGTCGATTATTCCGGGTGTATGGGTAGCTGCGAGAGCGGAAGGACAAAACGCCGTGAGGGTTAAGCCGACGGATATGAGAGAGACAGTGAGTTTTAGTCCCATGCGACCCAGTGTGTACTGATTTGCGTCCTGCATCAAGGGAGACAAATTGGCCATGATGAATGGGTAACAGTACGATCGGAACTGAAAACGCCCATCCCGCGGATCGGGATGGGCGTGTCGGAGGGGCGGGTCCATGCAAGGGTCTGCACGGACGGGCGTACGGGCGGGTCGTGCGGGCGGGTCTTAGACCCGCCCGAACAGCAGCAGTAGCAACCATTCTCCCTGTCAGTCGCACGGAACGAACAGACGCGTACGGCGGTCGTGGACCGTGGTGCAGAACGCCACGTGTTCCTCGAGCCGGTCGAGTTCGGACGGGAGCCATTCCGGGCAGTATCGTTTTCCGTTCAGCCTGCCCGACGTGAGGAGTTTCTGTACGGCCACGCGGCGGATTCGCCGGACACCTGCCAAGAGTCTTGCCTTGAGCGCGAGCGCGTAATGCGAGGTCCAGACGCGGTCGTCTTCATCGTGCGGGATGCTGATGAGGACGGGGATCTGAAAATCCCTGTTTCCTTCTCTGATCACGTCATCAACGATGTTGCCGAGCACGATTCGGAAGGCGATCCCAAAGTCCGATCCCATCTCCAGCTCGCCGACCACGTCTTCAACATCACGCTGGAGCACGCCGCACTTCAACGAGGCGAGAATTTCTTCCAGTCGATCCTCCCGCCTGAAGAAGAGGAGGTTTTCCGTATCTCCGATCAGGAACGCCGCGTTGTGGTCGCGGGTTTCGAGCGGGCGACCCACGAAGATCAGCCGTTCCTGATGGTCTAGGAGTTCGATCGGGCGCTTCGATTCGATCACCTCGCGTACGAAGGCCGCATTGGCCAGGAGGTGGCCGGCGAGTTCGGTAAAGAATGCGTTCGCGAAGAGCGGCGACGAAAGGTTCTTGATCGGCGTCCAGTCGATCGGGTAGATGTCGCGGAGCCTGTCTTCGAGCATCTGTTGGGCCGTGCGATCCAGTGCCACCGGAGCTTGTGCGAGCTCCGCGGTACACAGCTTGCCGTTGGGACCGACGACGGTAATGGCGTCGAAGTCCGTATCCACGAGCGCGACGATGGCCGCCATGTGGCCGCGGAAGCTTTCGTTCAGTACGTCGGCGTGACGGCGCATGCCTTCCACTGCGGCCTTCGTGTTGTGTTTCCAGGCCGCACACGAGGCGTCGTTTGGACGGGATGCGGAGTGGTGGACGACAACGAACCGCATTTCCGCCATCTCCTTAATGAACACGCCGCCTACCGGAAGCTGCCGGAGCTTGCGGTTGCCGTCCAGGCCGAGACGCGCGTAGCGCCACGAATCCACGAAGTCCATCGCTCCACCGGAGCGATACATTTCGAGGAGGCCAGTCGACAGGCCAAGCGCCTCGGAGAAGTCGCTCACGCGGCCGTCGATGCACAGGTCCGCGGTGACGCGGAATGCGTGATTCTGGAGCCAGCGTTGTCGATCTGTCGCTTCCCGCACGAACCGGTCGCTGTCGGCGCGGTTCTGTCGGAGGAAGTTTTGGATGACTCCGGGGTACGCGGAACTGTCGATTTCAACCGTGATGGGCGGGTATGAACACGGCGGTGCTAGATTTTCCATCGCGATGCATTTGTTCCGTTCTGGTGGAAAAGTGCGTTTGGTTTGACGAACCATTCGTCAAACGGGGCAATAAGTTAGCACGCGTTGAAAGACGCGTCAATGGTTTCAAATCAATTATCCCCGGCGCGCGTTCTGATCATGTCGTCGTTCGGGCGGATTCGGGAACCGCCACATTGATCGTAACGATGTGTATCGATAGAAATCCAGTTGTTCCAGAGGTTTCTGTCATGCACGTGTTGCGCGTGACGCATGTTTCACGAGACGGTCTCGGGATCGTGCTGATTGTCACTGCGTTCGGCGTTATCCGAATGCTCCCCAGTGCGAAGATGTTCAAAACGAAAACGGGTGAACCGGTTACCGTGATCCTCACGGCTGTCTGCGCTCAGATCATCGCGCTTGCGCGATCAAAAGCCCAGTCCGACGAGACCGGTTAGGATTGATGGCCCTGTAATAATGCGCCCCGCGATCACTTCGCGGGGCTTACATGTGTTCAGACGAGTGCGATGCAAGTTGACCCGTCATTATAAATCCTGCCACACGCCGATGATGTTTCCTTCGGTGTCCGTGATACGGGCGTACGTTCCGATTTCGCCGACGGGCCTCGCTTCCATAACGACTTTCGCGCCAGCGGCAACAGCCTTCTTCAGGGAGTCTTCCAGATTGGCGACCTTAATGACGACAACGGGCTGCGGTGAGGTGTCTCCGCGCTTCATGATCCCCCCGTTGATGGCTCCCGCCGAGAGCGGCGTTCCCCTCTCATCCGTTTCGACAGTGTTCACCGTTCGGTAATCCCAATTCGGGATTGGCGATCTCATCACCTTCCAGTCGAAAACGGTCTCGTAGAACTGTTGCGCTCGGTCTTCGTTGTCCGCTGGGATCTCAAAGTGAACGACGTGATCCATAGAGGGGTGAGAGTGATGTATTGAGGATGTGTGCTCGTGAGGATGCTACAGAGGATAATGGGAGGTGGAGAGATCCGCAACCCACAGTCCAACATTGATACTGAAATCCGCCCTGAAGGGCCATGTTCCAATATATTGACAATATTTGACAAATCAGCTATACTTCCGTCAATAAAATTGCGATATTGTGAAAAGTCGTCGTTTTTCATATATATCTCTAACTCTGCAATTTTATTCTTAATAGAGACATCTATGAATGGCACTATCAAGAAACTCACCGATCGCGGCTTCGGCTTCATCGGAGCGGATGGCCAGGCGAAGGACCTGTTCTTCCACAGCAAGTCGCTTGTCGGTGTGACGTACGAAGAGCTTCGCGAAGGCGACGCAGTGAGCTTCGACGTCGAGAACGGTGAACGGGGTCCGTCCGCCGTCAACGTGAAGCGCGCGTAAGAGTGCGTTTGAACCGGAAAGACCTCCCTGAATGGAGGTCTTTTTGGTTGGCTCCGGTGGCGCGGTCTGCGGAGAAACGGGTTGTGCGATACCGTGCGCGTTAGTCGAATGATGTTCTGATGAGATACCGCTGGTATGCTTCCTCGTATGCCATGAAGAGCGCAGTTTTTGTGTAGATGTTTCCGGTTCCCTTCAGCTGCAGCGCTTCGAGAATCGGTTCATCGCCGCGGATGAGACCCGCGAGTATTTCTTCGGGCTTCTTTCCGTTTTTTCGTTCTTCCGCATAGGCTCGAGCACTGTTCGCAAAATCATTCTTCGTGAGTTCCTTGCTAAGGATTTTGATAGTTTCTGCGGGAACGGCATAGAGGGTTTTCTTCGCGGAATCAAGCGCGTCGTCCGCGATGTCGTCCCAGTTGCGATCGGAAATGTTTTCGATAAGTTTCGTGTCGAGACCGGTCGCCGAACTCAACCCATCATGCACGAGCGCTTTGCCATTTTCGTCGAGCAGGTTTTTCGCGCGGTCAAGCCACGTGTCGATCGCCTCACGTGCCACGCTGTATTGCTCATCAGGGTCCTTTGTCGTGGCCTTGAGCGACTCGAATGCGTTCAACGCGGCATCAAGCATGGCCTGACCGTCGCGTTGTGCTTCTGCATTCCCGGCCGTGTCCTTGCCTGTGTATTTTCCGATGCCAACCCACATCCCGATCGTCCGCCACATATTCCCCCACCCAGTCCCGATTTTGGTAAGCAATCCGGGGCGAACGGCGTCCTTCGCATCATCGAACCAGTTCAGGCCGTTCGCGGTGAATACGAAGGAACCGTCCGGCAGCCGAAGAATTCCGATCTTGATCGACTCTCCTTTCAAGTTTGTTCCTTCGAAGATCTTTCCTTCCCCTTTCCCCAATCCCTCGATGGCGTCTTGAAACGACGTTGCGCTTTCCGCGTCGAACGGTACACCGCGCGCGCCTTGGAAGGCGCACGAACCGTCGTCGCTTTTGCCGTAGAGCGGAGCGCATTCGCATTGGCCGTCTTTGTTTTCGGTTTCATGATTTGCGGAATCGCAAGACGTCGCGCTATTCTTGCTCGTTTCTTCGCCCGTCTGTTCGTGGTCTGTACCCGTTTCGGCGTCGTCCGTTTGTGTTTGCAGTGGAGTTGTTTCTTCGGGCTTCTCGACTTCGGGCATGCGACACGTCTTCGTGTCCTTCAGCCATGCACCGCCGTTTTTTGCGCATTCCTTTTCTTTCACCCAAGCGTCGAATCCGTTTTGGACGTACGTATTCGCAGCTGCCTGCGACATCTTGATATCTTTGCAATATTGGTTATGGAACGCGCACTTGCAGTACTTAAAATTGACGACTACGCCGCAGTAGTCGCTTTTGATGTTGTAGGCGTACGCAGGTACGGAAACTACTGTTGATATCACGGCAAGGAAGGCCGCAATGGAAATACGCATTGGGTGGCTCATAGAGAAACGGGTCTGTATTCGTTGAGTGTGTATCATAGCACGCACGCTTCATTCGTCACCCTCTCGCATATGGCTGTTCGGTCGCGGATCTTCACGAGGATTCTTCAGGTTCCGTTGAGAGGCAAGTTATACGGCGATTTTGATATGTTAGACGAAGAGACAATAACTGTTTTGATGTCATGTCGACGTTGTTACGCATGATCAGTATCCGGCTCCGGTATTTTGGGTACTGCATGCGTGCAGAGCGTTCCAGAGAAAATCTTCGAGATCGTCTGGTGCATGCAGCCTCATGCAGAAATTTTTCAGTATAAGACCGTACGAATTACTCGTCCGTCATGTGTCCTTTCATGTCGGATGGAGGAGATAGCGCTTCGTACACGTTTGGCTGCGGATCGCCCGTAACGTCGAGTATGGCCCATGCGCCCTTGTTCATCCGAGCAAGGGCATGATCCACGATCACGTATTTGCCGGGAACGTCGAGAGTGAATTCAACGATTGCCGCGCCTCCGGGGAGCACCGCTGTCGTCTGTACGTTCTTGAGAACCGCCGAACCCTCGCCGATAGCGCCCTCGGGATATACGACGTCAAATATCTCGCCAATCACGTGAAAGGACGAGATCAGGTTTACTCCGCCACCACCGACGAACATGCGGATGCGGTCACCCACCTTGGCGTGCATGCGCGGCGCCTGCTCCACCTTGCCGTTGAAGGTGACGTAGGTTGGAGTTCCGTTTATGAGACCCTTCGTATCGAACGCCATAAGTCCCCTCTTTCCGATACCGCCCATCGTATAGAGCTCGCCTTGCATCAAGTAGAATTCTTTGTCGACCGGCGGCAGCCCGCCTTCCGGCTCAACGAGGATAAGCCCGTATTGGCCATGTGAATTGTGCGTGCTGACGTTGGGTGCGGCGCAGTGGTATTCGTACAGGCCGGGGTTCATTGCGAGCCAGCGGAACGTTTTGCTTTCGCCGGGTTCTACCATCGTGACAGCCGCTCCTCCGCCCGGTCCGTTGACCGCGTGTAAGTCGATATTGTGATGATGGAGACTCGTCTTGTCATTCGAAAGGGTTAGTTCAATCGTGTCGCCTACGCGAACACGGTACATCGGTCCAGGAACTTTACCGTCATACGTCCAGTAATTGAAATAGATGCCCGGGGCTACTTCCGCTATGACTTCTTTCGCATGCACGGAGATCTTCACGGTCTTCGACTCGTTCCGCCCGAGCGGCTGTGGAACCTCATTTGGATCGCGGCCGATGTCCGCGACTTTTTCAAACCGGTTCCTTTTGAGCAAAAAATCAAACGCAGTAACGAATGGAAGCGATGCCGGTTGTTTGTCCGTAGTCATCGCATGCATCGTCGGCGGCATCGCAAAATGTAACGGGAGAGGAATCGCAGCCAGGATGTAGATGACGGCCGCTACGACAAGCATGGAGACACCGATGTCAAGAGTTATCCTCGTGCCTCTCTCCGTCCTTTTCCTGATCAGGAACAGCGCCTTGGCCACGAAAATCGCTGCAATAACGCCGATCACGCCAGCGAGCAGCTGAAAAATGATGTAGGTGAGCATATAGTAGATTTCGTTGCATTACACTGTATCAAAAATCCGCCCCTTTCGGGACGGGCTATTGATCAGACGCATACAGGTGGTCGCACACGTCCGTTCATGGCTCCGAGGGTGGGATTCCTTTCGGTACCCACGCATGCATGCAGGCGGGGTCGCTCAAGGCGGGCTTTTCATCCCACTTCTCTTTGAGAGGTTTAGAGTAGAAAAAAGCGTCGATGTTTTGACGACGCTTTCATCTTGGCTCCGAGGGTGGGATTCGAACCCACGACCAATGGATTAACAGTCCACTGCTCTACCGCTGAGCTACCTCGGAAGGGCGGCAAGATGGTATCGTTTTGCGCAGCGACGGTCAAGCGGCTGTGCTATACTAAGTAGGCCCCCTTTTCGAGGAGATAGATATGCGTACGCGTGAATTCATCGACCTGTATGGCGCAGTGGCGTTGGCCGCTATCGTTGTCACCTTCGGCACCGCGTTTGCGTTCGCCAGCTCGCGATCATCTACGGTGGCCGTTCCCTCGAGCGAATCGACAACGGTACTCGCTGCCGCACGCTCCACTGGCATGCCGCCGGTATCCGTCCCGGGCGAGGTTCCTTCAAGCGATTCGACGGTGCCGACTTCAACCCCGACGCCTACTCCAACCCCGCCACCGGTGACAGGGGGAGGTGAAGGCGGACCGCGGTTCATCGATCCGAATCAAAACCCTTCTCCGCCGACCGTTCGATGGATGGAGCCTTTCAACCAATCCGTCGTAAGCGGAACGGTCAAAGTACGGGTCCGTTCGTATGGCGCCTTCAGTTCGACGGCGGAATACGTTCAATTTTCAGTGGACGATCAACCGATCAGCGGTGAGATCGCCACGTGGGGAGATGAATTGAGCGGGAAATGCGATGTGTCCTGCTTCTTCGTGTTGTGGGATACCACGCGCGTGGCGAACGGGTCGCATACGATTACCGCAAGAGCCCGCCTGAAGGGCGTGGACGGAACCGCGTCTGTCACCGTTACCGTCAATAACACCGCGTCGACGGATACCGGATCAACGGATACCACGAAGAATACGACTCCTCCGCCGAAATCAACCAGTCGCATTGGCACGTTGAGTATTTCATCAGAGGGCTACCTCTATATTCTGGGGAAAGGATATATTGGACGTAACAATCGAGTCATTAAACTTTATGCCGGGGTGTACACCGTCTACGCCGTCGCACCGAGCACAGGAAAAGTGTGTTGGGCCCGGAGGGTGACCGTCACCGGCGGGAAAACCACTACCATGCGGATCAGTGGCATCTATTGCAGATGAAGATTCTCATACGAAATGTGTTCCATCGAGAACGCGCCACAGTCGCGATTATTTGTACGTGCGCACTATTCGTTGGATTGTTTGTTGTGGGACGAGCGGAAAACGCTCTGGCGCAAGTGTGCGCCTGGAAACACGCGGACGGAACCCGTTGTGATGAATCGATTGAGCGCTGTGCGGAGGGGTGTCCCCTTCTCGATCATGACGACACGGGCGACGATCAGATCGTCGTTCCAGACGACGTCGTAGATGATGGTGGTGACCAGCCCGTTGAACCGTCTCCCGTCCAAGTGGACGAGAAGACGTATTGGATGATCCTCACGGAAGATCACGGCACGAACAATGTCGCTCCGGATGCTGACGACGAGGGCGATATCCAGCTGGTTCCCGACCAGGATGATGAGAAAAAAATTGAAAAAATGATACGGCCGGTATTCAAGCCATTCAAGTATTTCTCTGGTGAGATCAGAGATAGGGAGATGAAGTTTGAAGACCTGAAACCAGGAGAGATCGTAACCGCGGGACCATTTGAACGGGTGAAAATTGTATTTAAAGGTTCCTCGGATGTCATTGAACTCGCTCCCGGGTCATCATTTCAGGTCGCTGAACGAGATCAGTTCCGACTTCTGAATGGCGACTTTTATTTCTTTCTTAAACAAGTAAAGGACGGGCGAAGGTACAAAATTCATGGTCGACCTGTATCGGTATCAATTCGGGGGACTGAATTTATCATGAATGAAACTCGGGACTCCACTCTGTTACAGGTCCTCGAGGGCAGTGTGGAGGCATCTGATCCACAAGGGAAGACGACAGTGCTGGTGCAAGCCGGGTATCAATTGATCTCAACAGAGGAAGGGCTAGGACAACCTGAGCCCATAGAACCTGATCCGATCGACATTGGTTTTGTGAAAGCGGCCACGCCAACGCATGACGTTCTCGCGACCTCGACAATCCCGGGCATCAGCGATGCGCGGTTGGCGCTATTGGCTGGGCTTGCAGGTACGCTGATCCTCGTGTGGTTCGTTCGTGCTCCCCGACGGAAATGAGCGTTTGTGAAAGGTGCAGACGGGTCTCGTGTCCAACCGCATAGTCCCACCGTCCTAACGAAAATTTCAAGAATGTCGTATTGTCACTCAGAAAATCACTGACTACGTTAGAGTCGCACTACGCACAGCGTGAACGGCTCGAATCTTGCGTTGAAGGTATTCGGAAAAATACCCATCGAATTTTTTTTGCAAATCAGGGCGCTTCCAGTCGTCTCCCGTAATAACCTGACGGCAGTTTGGGGCGCCGCATCGGCAATCCATCCGGTAGTCCGATGATTCCGACATAGCGTAGTCGAACGTCAGTTCTTCATTCGTCGCGATGTCACGCATCGCCACGAGGCGGAGCGTCCCGTGGAACCCAAGGTTGGGATCACATGAGTGGTTGAGATAGTCCCCTTCTTCCAGCTCTTCCGTAGTGGTTGCCGCAAAGAATTCGTCTTCGCCCGTTTGCAACATATAATCAAACCCCTGCTCGTAGAGTTTGTCTGCTTCTTCCGACTTCACGTGTTGCCCGGTGCCGTGGCTGAAATCCGCCACGATTTCTCCTTCGGCGATCGCTTCTTTTGCGAACACGCCGTGGCCTGCAAAATTCTTGCGGACCTCCGCCTTCGGGGTAATACATGACTTCATATCGTGAACGATGCGTGTATACTACCTTCATTATCAGCTATGTATCAATTCTCCCGCCTATGAGCGAAGCTGCATCGTCGTATGATTTTCTCGTTTTGGGCGCCGACGGGATGCAAGGAAGCATTGTGGCTCGCGACCTGTTGGAAAGCGGGTACCATGTGTACCTCGCGGACTTGTACGACGTGCGGGTGAAATCGCTCCAATCGAAATATCCGAAACAGGCCATGTTCGCGTATGTGGATCTCCGCGATCAGGAGGAGATCGTGCACCTTATCCAGCATGCCGGGGCGGACGTCGTGATCAACTGCGCGGAGGGAGATTGGAACATCAACGTGTATCGTGCGTGCATCGATGTTCAGGTGAATGTGATCGATCTTGGTTCGCGTACAGACATGACCCGGGAGCAGATCAAGATGCACATGCAGTTCAAACGCATCAGAAAGACGGCCATTACGGGATGCGGATCGGTTCCCGGGATCGGAAGCGTGATGCTAAAGCATGCGGCAGGTAAACTGGATTCCATCGAAACGATCGAGGCGGGGTTCGCATGGGACTCGAACCAGAAACTTTTTGTCGTTCCATTTTCCATGGAGAGCATTCTGGAGGAGTTCACCCTTCCGGCTCCGGTCATCGAAAACCGGCGATGGCGAAAAAAACACCCGCAGGAAAACGCGACGGTGAGATATCTTCGGAGTGTGGGCAACCAGCGGATTTTTCTCGCCGACCACCCGGAGGTGTTTACTTTTTACCATTACTTCAAGCCATGGGGCGTGAAGAACGTCCGGTTCTGGGCCGGATTTCCGGACCATTCGGTGCGAGTCATTGAGACGCTGATCGATCTCGGATTCAGCGATTCTCGACCTGCGCACATCGACGGCATTGATATTACGGGACCGCACTACCTCGGACAGTTCTTGAAGCGTCTTCGCCATCCGAGGGGGTATATTGAGTGGGAGAACCTGTGGGTGGAGGTCACCGGCAGGAAGAGCCGGAAAAAAGTGAAGATCCTCATGGAGTGCATCGTCCCGCCGATCAAGGGGTGGGAGCAGGCCGGATGCAACGTTGATACCGGATTCCCCGCGTCTCTCATCGCGCAGATGATTAAATACGGGGAGATCGTGAAGCGCGGGAGCTACGCGCCGGAGGCCGTGGTTCCGGTCAAGCCCTTTTTCAAGCGGTTGAAGAAAAAGAAGCTGCTCGTGTATGAAAACGGCGAGCTGATCAATTAGATACTTTATGGATTCGGACAATATGCCCAAGACGGACGAAGAATGGAAATACCGTCTCACGCCCGCACAGTACGAAGTCCTCCGCATGAAAGGGACCGAGGCGCCGTTTACCGGCGAGTATGTCAACGAACACGCCAAAGGGATGTATCGGTGCGCGGCTTGCGGCGCTGAGCTCTTTTCGTCTGCTGCGAAGTTCGATTCCGGCACCGGGTGGCCAAGTTTTTCAGAGCCTGCGAATCTACAACATGTCGAACTGCGAGAGGATCGGAGCGGCGGTATGATCCGCACGGAAGTGATCTGTAAACGGTGCGGCTCGCATCTCGGTCATGTGTTCGATGACGGGCCGGGTGCCGCAGGCAAACGATTCTGCATCAACTCGTGTTCGTTGCAACTGGAGAAAGATGCATAATCTGCACACTGTCGCCATATGCATGCAATAAACATGGCCGGAATCGCGGTGACGCGTTTCCGGCCGTGAGCTCTGTCAGATGGTGACGTTCAGCACCTGGTATGTTCCCTGGTCGAGGCGAAACGGCAGTCCGAAGTGGCTGAGGAGCGTTCCGAGCGAACGTCCATGGCCGATCACGAGGAGGTGCGCGTCCGCCTGCTCGACGAGCGACGCGCAGTGCTCCTGAAGTGCCTCGAGGTTTCTCGCAAGGACTCGTGAACGGTCTTCACCGCCGAATGGTGAGTAATCATACGTTTTTTCGAACGTATCCTCGTACGGATCCCGACCGCTCAGCCTCTCGAGCACTTCGTTGCGCGTGAGACCTTCGAGAGCGCCGTAATGGCATTCCCGGTAACGGCAATCGCTGTGGATGGCAGCGCGCGGGACTTGAATCGTTTCTCCGATGATGAGCGCGGTTTCATGCGCTCGTCGGAGATCCGATGTGACGATGGCCTTGATACGGATGTTCGTGTCGTCGCGCAGACATTTTGCGAGTTGCCCGGCTTGATGAAGGCCGTCCGTGTTGAGTGGCCGGTCGCTCTGTCCCTGTATGCGCTGCTCTACGTTCCAATCCGTCTGGCAGTGGCGTGCGAGAACGATATTCGGCACTGGTTGAACCTTTCCAGCGTGAAAATGTGCGGGAATACCCACACATGCTCTAACACGGCGAATGGTATGCGTCAAACCTCGCACTGGTTTCGTGACATCAGCTCAGTAAACAATTTGGCATCTGAAGACAATGCCGTTGGCTCAGGGCGCGATGACACCATGCCCCTACCGGGCCATTGCTTCTCAAACGTAACGGCGAGGCATGGTTGAGACTCACGAAATGACGACGTTCGTGATCCGGAAGTCTCTACAGTGTCGGGATCTGTCGTTGTTCTGCGAGTCCCGCCAATCACGGGACTCTCTTAGAATGAAAGCTCAATAATCCACCAACCACTTGAACATCGTGTGCTGCTGCCTTCGGCTCGTCCCGCCTACGGCGGGACTCGCTCAGGGTGACGAGTTAGTAATCCACGAGGCGTTTGATCATGGGGTGCTGCTGTATCTTCTCGAGGGCCTTGGCTTCAATCTGGCGGATGCGCTCGCGCGTGACGTCGAATTCCTTACCGACTTCTTCGAGGGTGTGCGAGACGCCGTCCACGAGGCCGAAGCGCATCTCGAGGATCTTCTGCTCGCGTGGGTTCAGATCTTTGATGATGTCGCACACGTAGTCTTTGAGTAGCTGGAGCGCGGCCGCGCGATCGGGCGCCACGTTCTTTACATCTTCAATGAAGTCTTCCAGCGTGGAGTCCTCGTCGTCCTCGCCGACAGAGGTCTCGAGGCTCACGGTGTCCTGCGAGATCTTGATAATGTGGCGAACTTTATCCACTTCCTCGCCCATTTCCGCGGCAATTTCTTCGGGAAGCGGCTCACGGCCGAGGTCCTGGATGAGCTGGCGCTCCACCTGCTGGAACTTGTTGATCGTCTCCACCATGTGCACGGGGATACGAATGGTGCGGCTCTGGTCCGCGAGCGCGCGCGTGATCGCCTGACGGATCCACCAGGTAGCGTACGTGGAAAACTTGTACCCTTTGCGGTACTCGAATTTTTTTACGGCGCGAAACAAGCCGATGTTCCCTTCCTGGATCAGGTCAAGCAGCGAGAGCGACTTGCCGATGAACTTCTTCGCGATCGAAACCACGAGGCGCAGGTTGGCCTCGATAAGCTTTTTCTCGGCGTCCTTCTCTCCCTTCTCCTTGCGTTTCGCGAGCGCTACTTCCTCTTCGGCCGTGAGAAGCGGAATTTTTCCGATCTCGCGCAGGTACATCTGGATGGAGTCAGCCGTGAGCTCGAACGGATCCACTTTCATGCGGGCCTCGTCCGCGCTGTGCATTTTTGTGAGGATATCGTGCCGTTCTGGCTGGCGACCGAGAATCCCCTCCTTCTGCTCGATGACCCCTACCCCGGCAGCGTCCAAACGGTCGATGAACGATTCATACACCGGGATATAGTCTTCGATGTACGGGAATGCGTAGATGAGCTCCTGGTCCGTAATAAAATTACGCGTGCGCGCTTTGTCGAACAGCTTGTCGAGCGTCTCGGCAGCTGGCGGCGGCACCTTCACGTACGCCGGTTTCTTGAATTGCTGCTTCCCCTTCGGCAACTGCTTGCCTTTCGACTTCGATCTCTGCACGGGCGCCGGTCGCTTGAGCGACTTTTTTGCGATGCGGCGGGCATTCGCCAACATTCGGGATTTCGCCTGTACGGAGGCGATCTTCTTTTTCTTTGCGAGGGATGACATGGGTTCTGGCAGTCTGGGCGCGAGCTGGAGTGTCCCGCCGTTGGCGGGATCACCATAGCCCCGGTATCAGACCGGTCAGGTTCGTATGTTCGTACGTTCGTACGTTCGTCGTCATCGGGACTACCCGTTGCACCTCACGGTGCTCGGCGCTCGAGGACGACAGGCGTTCAAACCTGCAAACTTACGTCAGTTCTTTAAAGCGTCGCTCAAGTTCATGGATACGTTCGCGGTCGTCTGCGAGCTCGGCCTGGCGCATGTCTTCTTCGAGCTGTTTCCGCTCCGTCGATTTCACCAGATTTCGGAGGTGCGCGATACCGTTCAGGAGTTCATGACCCAGAGTCGTGAGCGTTTGATCTTCGAAGTCGCGATCGACGCGGATCACGAGAACGTCTACAAGGCCGCGTTGCGTTTCATTCAGTCCATCCGAGAGACGCGCGAGGAATGCGGATGGATCCCTAGACTCGTTTTGCTCGGCCAGATTGTACGCGCGTTCAAGCGCAGTGTAAAGGGTGGATAAGTCTTCCGGCAGGATTCCGGCGATATCCGACGTGATGGTTGAGCCAAGTTCCGGGTGCTTCAGGAGGATCGCAAGGATGCGCTCTGATAGGTCGCGGGCACGGTCTGGGGCGTTGAAGGCAACAGAATTCGGGTGTCGGGTATCGGCTGTCGGTAGCTTGCCCCGAGCGAAGCCGAGGGGGGTCCCGACACCCGTGAGCGTCCGCACCTTTCCCAATGCTTCCCTCAACGCTTCCTCCCCCACTCCGAGCGCGTCCGCCAGTTTTTTCACCCAGTGGTCTCGCACGATGGGGTCGGCGATGCGGCGGATTTCCGGGAGGATGTCTGCGGCGATCCGTTTCTTGTCGTCCGGAACCGACAGGTTGCGGTTCTTGAATGCGTTCCGAAACACCCAGTCCATAACGTCCGTTGCGTCGGCGATGGCGTGCCGCCACAGGTTCGGGTCTTTCGTGACCGCATCGTCGGGATCTTTCCCCGCCTCGGGCGGCAACGTGATGATCTTCACGCTGAAGTCCTGTGTGCGCGCTAGGTCCAAGCCGCGCAGCGTGGCGGCGCCCCCTGCCGCATCCGCGTCGAACGCGATCGCGAGATGCTTCGTAAAGCGTGACACGAGTTTGAGCTGTTCCTCGGTCAACGCCGTGCCGCTCGAGCAGATCACGTTCGTGATGCCTGCGCGATGGCTCGACACCACGTCCATGTTGCCCTCCACAATCACCGCGAGGTCCTTCTGCTTGATGTCGCCTTTCGCCTTGTCGAGTCCGTACAGCACTGCGGATTTTCGGTAGACGGCGGTCTCTGGCGTGTTTACGTACTTCGCTTCTTTCGCGTCTACGGCGAGCAGACGGCCCGTGAAACCAACCACGTTTCCGTGCACGTCCTGGATCGCGAACATGAGCCGGTCGCGGAACCGGTCGTAGACACCTTCTTTGCGTTCGCTTTTTGCAACGAGACCGGCCTTCAGCATCTCGTCGTCTGTTATACCCCTGGATCGGAGCGCGACGGACAGGGCGTCCCAACTCTGCGGCGCGTAGCCGATCCGGAAAAGGTCGCCCGTGAGGTCGTCGATGTGACGGGACGCCGCGTACTGCCGCGCGTGCTCCGCGTCCGGCGATGACAGGAGCACGGCGCGGAAGAATTTCGCGGCCAGGTCGTTCACTTCGAACAGCCGTTTCCGTTCGCCGGACTTCTGCGGATCGAATGCGGGGAGCTGCACGCCGGCTTTGGTGGCCAGGTGTTCGAGCGCTTCCGGAAACTCCATTCCCTCCATCCGCATCACGAACGAGATGAGATCCCCGCCCGTGTCGCACCCGAAGCAGTGCCAGGACTGCCGCGGCCGGTTCACATAAAAGCTTGGCGTCTTCTCCTGATGGAACGGACAAAGCGCCCTGAAACTCCCGCTTCCGGCCGGCTTGAGCGTTAAATATTCACCGACGATGTCGGCAACATCCAGTTTCGATTTCACCTCCTGCGCGGCGTCCATGTGCGTCAGTTTTACGCTTTGTTATCGCCATTGACAAGCGGCGTGCGGTTTGAGACTGAATAGTATATCCCCTCCCACCGCCCAGCATTCTTTCGTCTGGACGTCACACATGACTCACGTGCGTTCAGGGTTACGCTCCCCCTCCGTCATCCTGAGCGAGGTCGACGCGAGAGATTGGAAGAAAGACGTAGTTCCTCGTCGACCGAACGAAGGATCTCTTGTACAGCATGCACTTACCCTTAATCACCACCTATGCTCGAGGATGGAATGAATGCCGTATACATCATGGCGAATAGATGGGGAACGATATACATTGGCGTGACGAACGACCTATTCAGTCGGGTCTTCGAGCATAAAACGAATTTTCACGCTGGTTTCACATGGCGCTATCAATGTCACAAGCTCGTGTACGTCGAACAATATGACGACATGGCACAGGCGATTGCTCGGGAAAAGGAACTCAAGGGATGGTTACGAGAAAAGAAACTTCGCTTGATCAGACAGAAGAACCCCACGTGGGCTGATCTTGCACGTGGATGGTACGCCGTGGATGAAATACGGGAAACGGCGTATCAAAACCAATCGCAACGCAGCAGGAAATAGGACATAGCGGCTCGTTTGGATGAATAGGTTCGGGTGACGTTGTGGTACACAAGAGATCCTTCGTTCGGCCGCCAAGCTGCCTTGCGCTTCTGTCACCATGTCGCGGCGACCTCGCTCAGGATGACGGAGGGGAGGAGGGCGTATTGGGTACGAGCGTCGAATGACAGAAGGGTGGACTCCGGACGTCTATTTGACCCTGTGCGTACCTCATGTACCGTGGCGCCGTACGGGAAGGTTTATGACCCGCCCGTACCCTCCCCCGCGCACCGCGGGTTACACACGGAGAGTGTTACATGAGCGAGAAACGGATGGTGTACATTTCTGGCGCGCTTTCGGACATGGAAGACACGGAACGCGCAAGGCTCCGCATGTTCTACGAGTGGGTAGGCGCCGTATGCGAGGAGTACGGATTCAGCGCGTACCTTCCTCACAGGTTCAGCGATCCGGCGTTGCACCGGAATAAGTCGCCGCAGGACGTGGACCGTATCGACCGGACGGCCGTGACGCTGTCGTACCTCGTGATCGCCTACGTGGGTATGCCGTCGTTAGGCGTGGGAATCGAAATCGAGATGGCGTTTCATGCGTACAAGCCCGTGGTACTCCTGTTCGAGAAGGAGCGTATGGACCAGCGCCGCGTGTCGCGCCTCGTGCGCGGCAACCCGTCGGTGTGGCACGAGATTCCGTTCACGGACCACGAAGACGCCATCCGGCAACTCAAGGAGTTCCTTCCCGCGTTTCTCGCGGACGTCCGCGAGCAGAGCCTCCCTCCCCCCTTGTCGGTCTAAAACGCAACAGCCGTCCCGTACCTCACGGGGCGGCTGATTTCGTATAGAAAAGGAAACCCCGTCCCGCATTGCGGGACGGGGCGAGCGAGAGGACAACGCACTGATAGTCTTTCGACAGCTCTTCCAAAGCCCTCTCGCGAAGAAAAAGTGTGGGGAGGACAATCCCTCAGTGGACTATCGACACCGCACACCTAGTCCTCCCCTTCGCGATCCACGAACAAGTCATGAAACATGAAAGTGGCCCCGCCTGCATGCAGGCGGGGCAGAGGGCCAGACGAGCTTAAGTCGCACAAACGCGACAATCCACATCTAGGCCCATTTATAGAAGAGAGAGGACACCGGAGATCCAGTTGATTAACAGGGGCAATCGAGTCCTCTCAAATGTGCGGGATGACAGCGCTCGCGAAGTCGTGAAACGCGACTCGAAAAGTCACCCCTTCTCTGCTTCGAACTCGTGGTCGGAGCAAGGAAGGAGCGAGAGGATACTGGCAACCTTGTCTTCCGACACCGCTCCATGAATCCTCTCGCGGAAAAGTGTGCGCGGCACAGGCCTGGGAGTCTGTCGACACGCCTGCATGAGCCGCGCTGAAGAGACGGGAAAGGACACTCAACCATGAGTTATTAACACACATCAAGCAGTTCTCTCCCTTTTACGCGCACGAGAATAGATCATGCGTGTGAAAGAGATCCCGTCCCACCTTTTTCAAGATAGGACGGGACAGGAGTGAGGACAGCCATCCCGCAGTCTTGCAGACAGGCCCAGTACAGTCCTCACAAGAACGAACGAACGGGTTGGCGACAGTAGCCGGAAAGTCGCTAAGACTAGGCGTCCTCTAGTCGCCAACCCGAGACTGATCACTCCGCAGGAGCGGGAGCCGGGGCTTCGGTCAGAGCCTTCTGCGCCAAAGGCGCACTCGCCTCCGGCGAGGGAGTCGCGTTGCCTGCGCCTGCGGTCGGAGCCGACTTCACTGTGGCCGGGAACTCGGGCAGGCCGAGCGTGGCGCGCCACGACCTGAAGATGTGCTTCAGGAGCTGCTGGCCGAGCCAACGCTTGGCCTTCAGGAGCCCCTGCATCTTCACGCCGCGCACGAGACGCGCGAGCTTGGGATCCTTGGCAGCGATGGCAGCCTCGGAGTCCTCGCCTTCGCCCTCCTCGCTCTCCTCGTCGGTCTTCTGCGGCTTGATGCCTGCTGCCTTGCGGAGCGCGTCCACATGGGCGTTCAGGATCGCGAGGTCCGCCACCGTGACGTCGTTCACGCACGCGATTGAGCGGGTCGTGAACTCGACCGGCATGATCTCGTAGCCGAGACCGTCCGCTACGGCCTTGCTCTGCCGATCCTTCAGGATCTTGTAGAGCTCGTAGGCGCGTCGCCTGTCGAGCTTCTCGCGCCAGGGCGAGGCCGGCATCTTGAGCGTCTGCTCGGTCCAGAGGAACACGGCCTGCTTCAGCTCCGTGTTCCAGTTCGACACTTTGCCGGCGCGCCTGCGTGCGCGCGAGCCGTCTTCGAAGTGGTGGTAGCCGGCGTAGGCCTTGAGCGCGGGAATGCTCTCGAACCGCCGGATGTCCACGATCGCGGCCAGCATGCGCGCGGCGATGCGCGGACCGCAGCCGGGGATCGGCTCGAAGACCGTGCAGAATACCGCGTGGCCCTTCAGTCGCTTCTGGATGCTCTTCTCGGTCTCCTTCATGGCCGTCATGAACGGGCTCATGGGACCGGCCTCGAGGAGCGCCTCGATGATCTTTGCGAACATGCCCTTCACGGCCGTGCGCGGGATCATCTTCTTCGCCTCGAGCTTGTCGAGCCCCAGCTTCTGCATGAACGCGCCGCGCTCGTGCTCGGGGATGTCCACGAGCAGCGCCTCGATGGCCTTCTTCGCGGCCTTCGTGCTCACCTTGTTTCCGGAGAGCAGCCCGGCTGCGTCTTCGGGCTTCACCTCGCGCGCGAGCTCGAGGAGGTAGCGGTCGTTGTACGTGGAGAGCAGGCGCTGGGTGTTGGCGAGGAGCACCTTCTGCATCATGCGGAAGGAACGGTACTCCTGCTTTACGAGCAGGAGCGTCTGGTCCTCGTCGCGCTGGTGCACGAAGTCGCCCGTCCTTTCGACCGCGGCGATCGCGGTGGCAATGGCGCGCGCCTTGCGCACGGTGAGCTCGTCGCTCGTCTCATTGCCGTGTGAGGGTTCGTCTTCGATCGTCCAGCCCCTGGCCTCCGCGTCCTTCGCGTACGATGCCTTGTTGCCGAGGCGGAACGTGGGGATGCGGTGGACTTCCGCTCCGCGGACCGTTGCCACGAGCGCGACCTTGTCGGTGGCGCCGCCCAAATCCGTGAAGAGCGTGTCGCCGGGCTTGAGCGTCACGAGGAGGAACTCCTCCTTGGACGCGTCGTCGCGCAAGCGCGTGACGTCCGGTATCACCGAGGGATCGTCGTGGAGCGTGGCGACGTAACTCGTGCCGAGCAGTGCGTGGCTGATGGCATATCTCATCGTCTCTGTCCTTTTCGATGTGCGCTCTCCGCCGATATGGCGGACAGGTCCGGTGCAGTCTTTCGACAAACGGACCCGCGAACATAGCTGAAAACTGGGATATTGTCAAGCGTAGTAAACAGAAACTCTGTAGCAATTTTTGGCTGATTTTAGACATAAAAAAAGCCCCGCCTCGGTGTGACACCGGGGCGGGACAAGCGAGAGGACAGCTTCCTGTGAATCTGTAAACAGCAGCACATGAGTCCTCTCGCTCGAGAATTGTGGCACGGTACCACCAGTCCTTCGACAGATCGAGTAAGGCCACGGTGATAAGGAGCGGGGCGACATTGTCCGTCTAGTTGTAGACACATCTACAAAAGTCACCCCTTCTCTGCCTCGAACTCTTGGTCGGAGCAGGGAAGGGACCCCGCCGTTCGCGAACGGCAGGACGAGTGAAAGGTCAAAGCCGCCTCAGTCTTTCGACAGCCAGTGCTTAGACCTCTCGCGGAAAAGTAAGCGTGACTCTGTATCTCTAGTCTTGCGACGCGCCTCCATAAGTCACGTGGAAGTGGCGGGAATGGCAGCACCCAACGAGTCGCATGACAACACTCCAACAGCCATTCCCTTCTCTGCCACGAATTCGCATTCGGAGCAAGGAAGGGGGCCTCATCCCGTCGGAAATCGTTGGGATGAGGCAGAGAGAGGCTGAGTACTTCCAGTGTTTCGACAGCGGACGAGTAGTCCTCTCACGAAAGTCGAGCGGCAGAGAACGGCTAGTATTTTGACAGTTCATGGGAAGCCGCTCGAGTCATCAAACAACTTGTGAAGAAGCGGGGAGAACACGTGACATATAGTCTTACGACAATCAGGATGTAGTCTCCCCTATACGATCCGGACTTCACGCAGGAACGGTAGGCGCGGCAGCAGCCCAGTAGTCATTCGACAACTTTCCATCAGCCGCGCAGGCCGTCGAACGGCCTCTGAATGAGCGGAGTGACATACATCACGTAGTCGAAGACGCGTAATCGGTAGTCACCCCTTCTCTGCCACGAATTTGCGTTCGGAGCAAGGAAGGGGCCCCGCCTGCATGCAGGCGGGGCAGAGGGAGAGGACACCACTACTACAGTCATTTGACGTTCCACGCAAAGTCCTCTCACGAGAAATATCGGCGGCAGACTTCGTATAGTTGTATGAACACCGCATCTTAAGCCGCCGAATGGGCATTCAAGCAGAAGTTTTGCGTTCGGTCAACCCCGCACCAGTATTTTCGCTTTGCGAAAATACTGGTGCGGGGTTAACGCGTTCTTCCGTGTCGCAGTCGTTTCACGCGCGGACGTCCACCAACCTGATCGGGGCGCACGCCGTGCGCCCCTACATCACGTTTCTTGATTTCTTTGACGATCTCGCTCGTTTCGTCGCGAAGGATGGCGGCGAGTTCGAATTCGAGGTCTTTGGCGGCCTGTTTCATCTCGGCTTCTTTCGTCTTCAAGACGGCCTTCAGGTCGTGTGTCTCGGCTGACAGTTCGAGTTTCAGGATCTGTTTGATGTCTTTCTTGTCCACCGACAGGCCGAGGACGCCGCGGATGTCTGTCACGGCCTTGATGATGGTCTGCGGGGTGATGCCGTGCTCCGCGTTGTACGCGACCTGCTTGGCGCGGCGGCGGTCCGTTTCCTTGATGGCGCGTTTCATGGAACCGGTCATCACGTCGGCATAGAGCACCACCTGGCCGCGGACGTTGCGCGCCGCGCGCCCGATGGTCTGGATGAGCGAGGTCTCGGACCGGAGGAATCCTTCCTTGTCAGCGTCGAGTATCGCCACAAGCGCGACTTCTGGCAGGTCCAAGCCTTCGCGGAGGAGGTTTACGCCGACTAAGACGTCGTAGTCCCCTCTTCGGAAGTCCGAGAGAATCTCAAGCCGCTCGATGGTCTTGATGTCTGAGTGGATGTAACGGGCTTTGATCTTCTTTTCCGCGAGATATTCCGACAGGTCTTCCGCCATCTTCTTGGTCAACGTTGTCACGAGCACGCGGTCGCCGCGCTTGGTGACGAGGGCGATGCGGGAGATGACGTCGTCGATTTGAGAGGGGGAGGTTCGTCGATCGTGGTTCGTCGATCGTTGAGGTGTTACGGGGCGAATGATCACTTCCGGATCAATGAGACCGGTGGGGCGGATGATTTGTTCAACGATGGTATTCGAGGATTTTAACTCAAAAGGCCCGGGAGTTGCGCTCACGAACACTACCTGTGTCCATCGTTCTTCAACCTCGTGAAAAGTGAGGGGGCGGTTGTCCGCGGCCGAGGGCAGACGGAAACCGTACTCGATGAGAGTTTGTTTGCGCGACCGGTCGCCTTCGTACATGCCTCCGATCTGCGGCACTGTCACATGCGATTCGTCGATCACGAAAAGCGCGTCGTTCGGGAAGTACGACAAGAGCGTGTCCGGCGGTTCTCCGGGCCCGCGGCCACTCAAGTGGCGCGAATAGTTCTCGATGCCGTTGCAGTAGCCGAGGTTCTCGATCATCTCGAGATCGAATTTCGTGCGCCGCTCCAGTCTCTCCGCCTCGAGCAGTTTCCCCTGCTTCTCAAAGACCTTCAGCCGGTCTTTCAGTTCGAGGCGGATTGCTTTGATCGCGCGTTCGCGATCTGGTCCAAGGGTAATAAAGTGCTTGGCCGGGAACACCCACACGTCGTCTTGTTCACGTATGACATTGCGCGTGGTCGGATCGATCTTCATGATCGCTTCGATCGTGCCTTTGGGAGCTTCGATCCGGTACATCGCCTCTTCGTTCACAGGCATGAGTTCCAGGATGCCGCCGCGGATCCGGAACGTCCCCCGAAGCAGGTCCGCGTTCGTGCGCGTGAACTGCATCTCGATTAAGCGCGCGAGCACGTCCGTCCTGGTCATGTCTTGTCCTTTCGCAACATGGAGTACGGTCTTTTCATATGCTTCAGGCGCGCCAAGGCCGTAGATGCAGGAGACGGACGCGCAGATGATCACGTCTCGTCGCGTTAAAAGTGCCTGCGTCGCGCTGTGACGGAGCCGGTCGATCTCCTCGTTGATCATCGCCTCCTTCTCGATGTACGTGTCGCTCTTTGGCATGTATGCCTCGGGCTGGTAGTAGTCGTAGTAGGAGACGAAATATTCGACGGCGTTATCGGGAAAGAACTCGCGGAATTCGTTACAAAGCTGAGCGGCAAGCGTCTTGTTATGAGCGATCACCAGCGTGGGCCGTTCCACGGTCTGGATGAGGTTCGCGATCGTATACGTTTTCCCGGTTCCGGTCGCACCGAGAAGGGTTTGGTACCTTTCGCCGCGTTTCACGCCTTTCACGAGGTTCACAATCGCCTCCGGCTGGTCGCCGGAGGGCTTGTAAGGATGCATCAATTTGAAACGGTGGTTCATTGCGCCGGAGGCGTTGATGTCTGATTGTTGCTTGTGGGAATGTACGTCACCGTGTAGTGCTGACGGTGTCTTGAGACGCCATCCCACCATACGAGCAGATCAATGACGTTCTTCCCGGGCTGGAGAATGACCTTTTCGGTAAACTCACCGCTCTCGGTTTTGACGTTCACCCGCGTGCCGCGAATCGTGAGCGCGAGGTCCGGGAGGGCGTCGCGGAGCAAGCCGTAGTCCTTGATGTTCCCGTAGATAACGATGAACGGGGTTTTTGCGATGCCCGTGTTCGTGATGTTGTCGTTTCCGCTGTACACCTTCGTACCGATCGTCACCCGCACCGGCGGGTCGAATTCCTGCGAAAGTACGTGGAAGTCCATGGAATTCCTGATGCGCGCGAACCACACCCACGTGGCCGCAAGCGCGATGACGAGAAGAATGATGACGTTTGCCTGAACCCGGATGATGCGCAGGGCGCGGATCGGGTGTATCTGCGATGTTATCGGTTTCTGGAGTTTCTTCGGGACGCGACGATTGAGCATGATTCGTATTTTGTCACGTCTGACGAGAAGAGACTAGAGACGAGAGATTCGAGACTGGAAAGAACAGAACCGTCCGATTTTTATGCCAGTCTCCAGTCTCTAATCTCGAGTCTCACTTTTCTCGTCACGCTTGATCAGACCTCCAAAAGCAGCTATCGTCCGCCGACATGATTGATTGGAAGGCATTCCCCCGCCCGATCGTGGCGCTCGCGCCCATGGCAGATATGACCGATCTGCCTTTTTGTCTTATCTGCAAGAGCCATGGCGCGCCGCTCATGTTCCGGGAGATGGTTTCGAGCGAAGCTGTGGTGCGCGGGAATGAGAAGACACTTGAAATGGCGCGATTCGACGAACGCGAGCGACCGCTCGTCCAGCAGATTTTCGGCGCGGAACCGGCGGTCATGGCCGAGGCTGCGCGTATCATTGAAGAGCGATTCCATCCCGACGCGATCGACGTGAACATGGGATGCCCGGTGTACAACATCGTGTCGAATTTCAACGGAGCCTCTCTCATGAGGGAACCCGAACGCGCCACCGCCATCGTCAAGGCGATGAAAGACGCGGTGACGGTCCCCGTATCGGTGAAGACGAGACTCGGTTGGTCCAAGGACACGGACATCCTCGAGTTCGTGAAGGTTCTCGAGGCGGCGGGTGCGGACCTGATTTCCATTCATGGACGGACCAAGGAGCAGGGATACAGCGGTAAGGCGAACTGGGACCGCATCGGCGAAGCGCGCCGCAACACCTCGCTTCCTGTCCTCGTGAACGGCGACGTTGTCTCCGTCGACACGGCAAAAGAGGCGCTATCACGGTCCGGAGCGGATGGAGTCTTGATCGGTCGCGGTGCGCTCGGGAATCCCTGGATATTTCGCGAGCTTGTGGCAGGGCTCGGGGATTGGCAGGATGGCGGGTCCTGTAGGGGCGGGTCTAAGACCCGCCCGTACGACAAGCCTCGCCAATCCCCGCCACCGCATTCTGTTCCCCCCTCGCTTGATGAACGCATCGCCGTGGTCCGCGAGCACGCGCGCCTGCACGTTTTTCGCTACGGTGAACGCGGGCTCGTGAAGCTTCGCAAGCACCTGCCGTGGTATTTCAAAAAGGAACTGCGCACGCAGTTTCCCTGGATCGATTTCACCGCGTTGCGCGGCAAGCTCGTGCGTGTGACGACGCTGGATGAATTAGAGGAGATTTTGGACGGGATTCGGCAGCCCCGGTAGGGGCGACCCGCTGGTTCGCCCCGATCAGGATATTGCGAGGCATCGTCATGTTCGTGACGGGGCGACCCGCTGGGTCGCCCGTACGGCACGAACGGCAGCCGGTCTTTTCCAGGCGACCGTAATGGATCAGCACGACCGCAGCTTCAACCGCTTGTAGTCCTCGATGTAGTCGTACTCCTCGCACGGTATTTCAGGAAGGAAGTTCTCGGGATCCACGGGTACGCCGTCCTGCCGCACCTCGAAGTGCAGGTGCGGACCGGACGACAATCCGGCGCCGGGATCTCCGGGGCGTCCGCCCGAGTAGCCGATCACGTCCTGGCGTTCCACATACGTATCGGGTTTGGCGGCAAATTTCGAGAGGTGCGCATACACGGTCGCGATGCCCCCGGGATGGATCACCATCACGTAGTTGCCGTACATGCGCCCCTTCCTGTTCCAGGCCACATACCCGCCGGCTGCACTCTTTACGGGCGTGCCCACGGACGCGCGGATATCCGTGCCCGGATGCTCGAAGAGGTAGCGGAACGGGTACGTGGGGTCGTGAAAAATGGCCGTAATACCGCGCGACGTATCCACGGGCCAGTTCAGAAGCACGTCCCCGCGCGCCAGCGCTTCGTCTACGCTGTTTAGCTGCTCCTTCAGTTTATCTTCGAGGCTCGAAATATCTTCTGCCGTTACCTGTTGCTGCTGGCGCAGTTCGTAGAGGATACGTTCGAACTCCTGCTCCTTAAGTTTCGTCTCGTCCACGAGCGACGATTTGTAGTTGAGTTCTGCTTCGAGGGCAAGTTGTTCCTTTCGCAACTTCATCTTTTGACGTTCGAGATCTTTCTGTTTCTTTTCGCGTTCAGTTTTCTTCTGTTCGAGACCGTGTTTGATGGACTTTACCCGTTCCAGCATGTTCCCGAGGTCACGCTGGAGCTTCTTCAGCTCCTCGAGCCGCGAGAAAAAGCCGGAGAGCGATTGTTCAGACAGAAGCACGTCGAACGTGGATATTTCGTCCCCTTTGTTGATCTCACGCACGAGGTCCGCGATGAGTCCCCGCTGCTTCGCGATACGCGATTCCTGCACGCCGATTTCCCGTTCGATAAGCCTGATTTCGAGCGTGAGCGAATCGATTTCCACCTTTGCCCGTTCCACGGCCAGCTCCTTCTCCTTGATGCGGTTCTCGAGGAGTGCAAGCTGGTTTTCGAGCGATTGGGTTTCCGTCTTTTTTTGTTCGATCCGCTCCTTGTACGTGCCTATCATGCTATCGAGCTCCTTCACGCGGCTTTGTCGTTTCTTGATTTCATCGCTTAAATCATCGATGTCATTCTTTACGGCCGCATGAACAGGCTGCAATAAGCGATCCGGCGCTATCGGAGCCAGCGTGAATGCGGCCAGCGCCGCGCCGACTGCAATCGTGATCAAGCGTTTGTTGTTTGTCATCCGTGTAATGCGTGAAGCGCCTGTTCCACGCGGGTGAGGCTCCGTTCACGGCCGAGAGCGTACAAGAGCTCAAACGGCCCCGGTGATTGTCGTTCTCCGGAAAGAGCTACGCGCAGAGGCCAGAGCGCTTCGCCGTTCGACCAGCCGCGTTGTTCGATAAGCGCCTTGATGGCTTGTTCGAGCGATTCCACGGAGTGCCACGCGTCGTGGTCGAGCGTGGTGAGGAGCTTCAATATTGCGTCCAGACGGTCCGCGGCCTCCTCTTTCGTCTGCGATTTCCACGGTAGCATGAGCGGATCCGGTTCAATGACCAGTTTCAAGTATGGACCGGCGAGATTCGGTACGTCCGTGAGTTTCACCACTCGATCTCGGATCAGCATAGCTACGCGGTCCATGAGCGAGGTGTCTTGGGTGAGTTCCTGCAGGGAGGGGCTGACGAGTTCGAGGTATCGTTCCCTCTCCATGGTCCGCACGTAATGGCCGTTCAGCCAGTCGAGCTTTTCGACGTTTACTACGGCGCCGCTTTTGTTCACCTTCGTAAGGTCGAACGCTTGTGCGAGTTCGTGGTGCGTGTAGATTTCACGGTCGCCGGTTGGGTTCCAGCCGAGTAGTGCCACGAAGTTTATGAGCGCTTCGGGGAGGTAGCCGTTCGTGAGGTAATCCTCGACCGCCACGTCGCCCTGCCGTTTTGAAAGCTTCGTCCGGTCCGCGTTTAGGAGCAGGGGTAGGTGAGCAAATGCGGGCGGGGTCCAGCCGAGCGCCTGATAGATGAACAGGTGCTTGGGCGTGGATGAAATCCATTCTTCACCGCGGATTACGTGTGTGATACCCATGTCGTGATCATCGCACGTGTTTGCGAGGTGGTACGTTGCCATGCCGTCGGACTTGATGATCACCTGGTCGTCCACCTGCTTCCACTCAAACGCAACATTGCTTCGAATTTCGTCGTCAAACGCGACAGACCCCTTCAAAGGAATTGCAAGACGGATCACGTACGGATCGCCCGCGTCTACGCGCCGTGTGGCCTGTTCAAGCGACAACGCGCGGCAGGTGCGGTTGTACCGTGTGGGAAGCGCTGCCGCCTGCTGTTCCTCGCGCATTTTCTGAAGATCGCGTTCGGTGCAAAAACAGTAGTAGGCCTTCCCCATGCCGATTAGCTTGTCTGCGTACGCACGATGAATCTCTTTCCGTTTGCTTTGGATGTAGGGTCCGGCGTCGCCAGTTTCCCCCACCTCGCCGTTCGGTTTCAGGACCACGCCTTCGTCCGGAACGAGGCCGCACGCCTTCAGCGTTCGGACAAGCGCTTCTGTTGCGCCCGGGACAAGGCGCGCCTGGTCTGTGTCTTCGATGCGTAGGATAAATGTTCCGCTGTGGCGCCGTGCCAAAAGCTCGTTGTAGAGCGCGCTTCGAAGCCCGCCGATGTGGAGAAAACCGGTCGGACTGGGTGCAAAGCGTACGCGGATGTTCGACGGAGCGGATTGCGGCATACGTCACGCAAGAATACGGTGTTTTTGTGGGGATGTCCATTGACGAATCGTGACATTCAGTGAAGCTTTCTGTGTTGCAACAAGGAGTTCGTCATCTTGGAAACACAGCGCACGTTTCGTAGCGGTAATCCCCAGCTCGCCGCGCGTGACCGACTGCAGATCGTCCTGCCGTTCGTCGCAGAACCGGTTGTGGAAGCTGCGTTCTGCGTGATACTCGCGATCCTGCTTCCATTCGCAGTCGCGTTTCTCGTCATCCTGTTCGTCATCGACGTGTTCATGTCGCTCCTCGAGAGTCTCGGGTACGACTAACGGGAAGCGCCTTTCTTCGTCTCGTTCCGCAAGCACACACTCGACCCCATCCAATCTTGGATGGGGTTTAGTCATTGTTCGGCGTCTGGCGCTCGATCTGACCGTATACGCGAAGATCATACTTCGTAGACATCACGGCCGCGCCATCCCCTCCGTCATCCTGAGCAAGGGAGCCGCGGGTCGTTCGAACGAGCGCAAAGCGACTTGGCGACCGAGCGAAGGATCCCTTGTAGTGTGGCAAGTCCCAATACGAGACGCATTCCATTCGAGTGTCAGTATCTCGAACAGAGATCAGAATGATATAGGACGTTTGAGATGTCCAAGAGATCCATTCGCTCGGTCGCCAAGCTGCCTTGCGCTCCTGCAACCATGTTGCGGCTCCCTCACTCAGGATGACGGAGGGGAGGGCTCGGCCGTACGCGAGCGTGGATCGTTGGAGCGAGCCTGTTTATCGTAGATGTGTCGAAGAGCGAAACAAGTCGATCAAAAAGAAGAACGGAAATATGAAAACGGCCTGCAGGATGCGCTTGATTCGTCCTGGCTGGCGGAAAAGGCGGTACATCCATTCGAGTCCATGCGAGCGCATCCAGCGTGGCGCACGCGGGGTGCGTCCCGACCAATAATCGAACGTACCGCCTACGCCCATGACGATGCGCACGGACGGGAATTCGTGGAGATATCGTGCGATCCACATTTCCTGTTTCGGATGACCAAATGCGACAAACAAAACATCCGGTCCGGCGATGGATACCTGATGTCGCATTTCTTCGCTCTGCGTATCCCCTTCCCCCGCGTTGTTCACGCGACCTCCTTCGAACGCGTAGCCTTTGAGCGCCGGATGTCGTTCACGCTGTCGCTCGAGGGCTTGTGACGCGACCCCGGGACCACCGCCTACGAACGCGACCGTATCTCCGCGCTCCGCGGCTCGATCAACGAGACGCTGTGCGAGGTCTACGCCGGCAGTGCGCCGAAGGCGGCGGCCGCGGAGGAGGCCAGCGAGCTGCAGGCCGAACCCGTCGACGATCCTCAAATCCGCGAGATGTATTGCGTCGCGGTACTGCGTATTAGCCCGAGCGTAAAGCAGAATTTCCGGGTTCGTCGTAACAATCCACAACGGGAACGACAACGCCGGAGCCTCGTCTGCGCGTCGCAGAATATCGCCCGCATCCAAACCGTCTATGCGGACGCCGAAGCAATCAAACGAAGGGGAATTCATGCAGACGGGTGTACGTCGGTCCGTCGGGTCCGAGCGCGCTTTGCATGAGGCTAAACCCTCCCGGCTGCCACGTCCAGGTGCCGGCCGGAACAGACCAGCGCGGCAGAAGCGTATCCTTGGGTCCACGACCTACGGTGATGTGCGGTATCCACGGCTTCCTGTCGAGCGCTGGCGCGTACGGCATCATGTCCACGCGCAGATCCTCAATAAAATCCGTCCAGGCCTGCTTTGGGTTTGCTGAACCGCCAGCCACCAGGAGGCGTGGATTCCCGTTCGGGAACGTGGTGAGTTCGCGTACGGTCAATGTCCCCGGACATACCGAGTGACGGCTGCAGGCGACGGAAATAATGTCCAGATCGGTTTCTGCGATATCGCCGAGGAACACAAGGCTCACGTGCCACAGATCGCGTCCGATGACTCTAACGCGTGAAGGCAGTTCCTGCGTTTCGAGCAGAGACGTGATGCCCCGTACGATGTCATCGGGGATAGGGATGGAGAGGAAGCAGCGCATGGATGGAGCAAAGTGCCGTGTAACACGTGTACACGCGGGCAACCGAGCAGGAGCAGGTGGACAAGCGAACAAGAGGACGAGTGAACGGGTGAGTCGCGTGAATCACACCTGCCCTCATGTTCACGCGTTCACCTGTCCACGTGCTCCTGCTCGTTTGCCCGCGTGTATTCTTGTCTAAGACATGTTGTCGACCTTCGGTAGGCTTGCTTGTTCAATCGCGGGGAGCCCTTTGCGCGCGCGGTGCTTCACGACCGTTTTGTAGCGTGCGAGTTCGCGTTCGAGCGCGGCCGCGGCTTCAGCGAACGAGGATTCGTCTGCAAACTTCTTCTGCTTCATGAGCTCCTCCCCCCGCTTCATGGCTTTCTCAATGGCGTCCAGCGTTAGTTCTTCGCCGCGTTCCGCTGTGTCGGCCAAAACCGTAACCCGATCCCCCACCATCACCTGAATGAACCCTCCGGAAACCGCGATGTCTTCCACGGTCCCGTCCTGTCGCTTAAGCTCCGCGACTCCCGGTTGCAACGTTGCTACGAGAGGAAGGTGTTTCGGCAGGATCGTGATCTCGCCCTCGGTCGTGGGAAGGGTCACCGAAGAAACCTCTTCTTCAAAGAGGGTCCGTTCTGGAGTGACTAATGTGAAGTGAAGTGGCATGTTTCAGATTTCATACGTCATTTTACTTCATCAATCCCTCCCTTCATGTAGAACGCCTGTTCCGGCCTGTCGTCATGCTTGCCTTCCAGGATTTCTTCGAAACCGCGAATGGTCTCGTCGAGCGAAACGTACTTTCCCGGGTTGCCGGTGAATACTTCGGCCACGAAGAACGGCTGGGACAGGAACTTTTGGATTTTTCGGGCCCGGGTAACGGTGAGTTTGTCTTCTTCCGAGAGTTCTTCCATGCCGAGAATCGCGATGATGTCTTGCAGGTCCTTGTAGCGCTGGAGGATGCGCTGCACGCCGCGCGCCACGCGGTAGTGGCGTTCGCCCACGATTTGCGGATCGAGAATCGACGACGACGAGTCGAGCGGGTCAACGGCAGGGTAGATGCCGAGTTCCGTGAGTGCGCGAGCGAGTACCACGGTCGAATCCAGGTGTCCGAACGTGGTGGCCGGAGCCGGGTCCGTTAGGTCATCGGCCGGCACGTAGATCGCCTGCACGGACGTGATCGAGCCTTTCGTGGTAGAGGTGATGCGTTCCTGCAATGCGCCCATCTCCGTGGCGAGCGTGGGCTGATAGCCGACGGCACTCGGAATGCGTCCGAGCAGTGCGGATACTTCGGAACCGGCCTGCGTGAAGCGGAATACGTTGTCGATGAAGAGGAGCACGTCCTGGTTCTCCTCGTCACGGAAGTATTCTGCCATGGAGAGGCCGGTCAGGGCTACGCGCGCGCGGGCCCCCGGAGGTTCGTTCATCTGGCCGAACACGAGCGTGGTTTTGTCGATCACGCCGGATTCTTTCATCTCGAGCCACAGGGCGTTGCCCTCGCGTGTGCGTTCCCCGACACCTGCAAAGACCGAGAAACCTCCATGCTCGGTCGCGATGTTCCGGATGAGCTCCATCACGATGACCGTCTTGCCCACGCCGGCGCCGCCGAACAGGCCGACCTTTCCGCCTTTCAGGAACGGACAGATGAGGTCAACCACCTTAATGCCGGTCTCGAGGACCTCTGTTTTTGTCGACTGTTCGGCGAACGAGGGCGCCGGGCGGTGGATCGGATACGATTTCTTCGACTCCACGTTCTTGCCGCCGTCGATCGCGTCGCCGGTGACGCCGAACATGCGGCCGAGCGTCTCACGACCGACCGGAACGGTGATGGGCGCGCCCGTGTCGACCACTTCCACGCCGCGTTTCAGGCCGTCCGTGGACGACATAGCCACGGTGCGGACCTTGCCGCCTCCCGTGTGCTGTTCCACTTCGAGCACGAGAGTATTTCCCTCCGGGCCCAGCACGTGGAGAGCGTTGTAGATCGCAGGCGGTTCGCCGGGGAATTCCACATCCACGACCGGACCGATGATTTGCGTCACTTTTCCTTGCTGCATAAATGGTTCCTGATGGGTTACGAATATGGGTTACAAATTACGAATGGATCATACGAAGATACGAATTACGAAACCATTCTGCGAAGCTATTCGTAATTCGTATCTTCGTATGATCCA
>DATMXG010000019.1:0-3440 GCA_035561755.1 Methylomirabilis sp. (SeqCode) | reverse complement strand
TATGCGGACATCCTAGCACAGCGTTGAAGTGGAGATGAGTGTGAATTTCGTATACCGTATGCGTGACGCCACGATCGAAGGACCATCGCACGGATATGCGCAAGAAAAAAACGATATACGGTCTCACCGAACAGGAGCAGGACGCCCTCCGTCGCCTGAATACGCCGCGGAAGATCCAGGATTTCCTCGAGACGCTCCGTGCGAACGACGGCAACGACACCTGCCGGTCGCCGCGGCGTGTACTGCAAACGAAACGCGCGCACTGCATCGAAGGCGCCATGCTTGCGGCGCTCGCCCTCCGTCTCCAGGGGCACCGGCCGCTCATTGTGGACTTTGAGTCGGCGCCTCACGATCTTGATCACGTCGTAACCGTCTACCGCCGGCACGGCCACTGGGGCGCGATCTCAAAAACGAACCACGTGGTACTCCGCTTCCGGGAACCCGTGTATCGCAGCATCCGCGAACTCGCCCTCTCCTATTTTCACGAATATTTCGACGACGACGGACGCAAAACCATGCGCACTTTCTCCCGCCCCGTAGACCTCTCGCGGTTCGACCGCCGTGGCTGGATGACAAGCGACGAGGACGTGTGGTACGTGCCAGAATATCTCGTGGACATCCCGCACACGCCGATCCTCACGCGCGCGCAACTTGCGGGCCTGCGTCGGGCAGACCCGATCGAGATCGCTGCGGGTGAAGCGGTCCAGTGGAAGACGGACGAATACTGACATCACACTTACCGTGGACGATCGCCGTCCTAACAACAGAAGGCAGACATCATTGATCAGCACGTCACCACGATCGAGACGCGTGAAAATTGTAGGAGTAACGAATGACCCGGCGACGAGCAAAGTTGTATTCCCTGCTGCGTCATCCTGCGCGAACCGCCACCCGCACAAGCGTCATCCCGAGTGAGCCGCCGCGTGGAGGTTGTAGGAGCAATGAATAACCTGGCGGCCAGCGAGGGACCCCCCGCAAAAGCGTCATCCCGAGTGAGCCGCCGCGTGGAGGCTGTAGGAGCAATGAATGACCTGGCGGCGAGCGAGGGACCCCTGTGCGCCACTAACCCTATAAAAATCAAATTGGAATCACCCGCCTTCATTGGCTCGTGGTTTCATGCTTCGTATCGCTTCTAAAATACCAAACCCTCGAGTCGATGAAGGCGGGTAGTTGCTCGCCGCTGAATACGTTTGTGGCGCACAGGGGTCCCTCGCTCGCCGCCAGGTGACCTCGCGCCTAAACAACCTCCACGCGGCGGCTCACTCGGGATGACACTTTTGTGGGCTGCGGGGCGTGCAGGATGGCGCCTAAGGGGCCCCTCTATTTTACGACGGAGCGCGTTGCTCGCGAGCGAGAGCGTCAACCGTACGAATGACCTGCGCGGTCAACGCAAACCTCAGACTGCAGACCGCGCAGCCCATTCGTACGCTATTTGTTCCCTCCTGACCGCCTTCGACGTTCCGCCTCGTAAGCGCGCTCCTCGTCGAGTCCAAGAAGATGGGCTGCTTCGTGCCACACCACTTCGCGAACGATGTCTCGAAGCGACCGACGCTCGTCGTCTGCCTCCTCCTCGCAGGGGCGGAGGAAGAGCGTAATCTTATCCGGCAGGAGCCACCCCTCGTTGAACGACCGGTCGGCGCGCGGGATCCCTTCATAGAGGCCGAGGAGCGACTCGTTCCGTTTCAGGCTCAAAACCCCGCGCGCAGCGCGCCGCGGCTCGCATTCCACGCACACCGCAACGTTGTCGAGAATACCCGGGAATGCATCTTCCAGTTCTTCAAGCGCACACGTCACAAGGCCTTCGAAGGCCTCAAGCCCCATATCGCCTCTGTCCGGATTCGGCATGACGCTCATGGCACATGAACTGACAAACGTTGCCCGTCGTTCTTCGACTAAAGGTGAGGATCGTCGCAGACGCAGACTGCATATCTCACGACCTATTCGTACGCAGACTCCTTGCCTCAAACCTCGCAGCCCAACCGCTTGTCGCTTTCCGCAGACCGCGCAGCCCATTCGTAATCGTCGGATCGCTACTCCGTCACCGTGAGCGTGCCTTTCATCCCCATCTCGCGGTGAGAACCGACCGAACAATAATACTCAAACGTCCCAGCCCTGTCGGCCGTGAATTCCACGGCGGTCTCCCCTTCGCCCTGCACGCGCTCCGTTGCAGCCTTGAATTCGTCGATCACCAAGTCATGGAATCCTTCCACGTTCTTCAGACGGATCCGGATCTTCTCGCCTTTCTTCACGGTGATGGACGACATGTCGAACTTGAAGTTGGATGACGTAACGATAATCTCGCGCGCATTCGGATCATGGGCCGCTGGTGCGGAAGCCGACGGCGCAGGGCCGGGACCGCGCCCCATGAAGTCGCCTTCCGGCCGGATCTGGACCGCGCTCGCCGCCACACTCCCGTCCGGGTTCGTATTCCCCGTGACCGTGACGTTCGCCCCGTGAGTCACGTCGTCCATGGAACCGGCGGACATCTTCCCGACGGTCGTGGACGAAGAATAGAAGACGATCTTCGAACCGCCATCGCGAAGCTTGAGCGTGATGCTGTTGCCGTCTTTCTGCATGACCTCTCCGGCTGTGAACCCGCCGCCGGACCCGGCGCCGCCGGGACCTCTGACTTGGAATCCCTGGCCGGTCTGCCCGTTCCGTATACCTGCAGGCCGCTGGCCTGTCTGTGACTTTTTCGCATACACCGTACCGCCGTAGAACCCAAGACCGCCCACGACGATTGCAACAACGAGGAATGAGCCGATGTGTTTGGATTGCATAGATTTATTGGGGGGAAACGAAGGAATAAGGTGGTGACAGAGCAATCGGACGACCGTCTTCCGGCCTTCTGGCTACATGCTCTCGAGACTGGCTTCCGACCTACCGGCGTACTGCGTTTGAGAAATCAGGATGGCATATCGGTAACAATGAGTGAACAAGGATTATTCGTACCGTAGCGCCTGAATCGGGTTCAACCGCGCAGCCCGCTGTGCCGGATAAAAACCAAATACGAGACCGATGACGATCGAAACGCCCGCAGCGAGCGCGACAGACGTCCAGGAGACCTCCATCGGCGTTTGCATGATGCCGCTCAACCCTTTCGAGACCCCGTACCCGAGCAGGACGCCGAAGGCGCCGCCCATGAGCGTGAGCAGGATCGCCTCCCCGAGGAACTGGCCCGTGATTTCGTATGTTTCTGCGCCGATCGCCTGCCGGAGGCCGATTTCGCGCGTCCGCTCCGTCACGGTGGTGAGCATCATGTTCATGATCCCAATGCCGCCCACGAGGAGCGAGATGCCGGCGATGGACGCGAGAAGCGCCGTAAACGTATCCGTGACGCTCGACGCCGCCGTGATGAGGTCCGACTGGTTCAATACGTTGAAGTCCGGGGTTGGTGTCTTATGACGCTCAAGCAGGAGAGCAGTGATCCCCTCCTGCGC
>DATMXG010000018.1:0-5185 GCA_035561755.1 Methylomirabilis sp. (SeqCode) | reverse complement strand
CCTGGGCGTCATGCCCGTGACCGGTATTCCGCTCCCGTTTCTTTCTGCCGCCACGTCGTTCCTCCTCGCCGTATCGCTTGGGCTCGGGATCGTGGAGAGCGTGGCGGTGCGGCGGAGGACGGCCGGATGATGTTCCTCGCTTCGCTCGGAATGACAAGGGCTCGTAACAAGATTGTCATTCCGAGCGAAGCGAGGAACATCATCTTTGACCACGCCCCGTGTTGGAGTTACGCTTTCTCCATGAGCACCTCTCCACAGCCGCCCAAGATGCTCGCCCACTGTCCGCTCTGCCAGACGGCGTATGAGGATCGGTCCATCCGATTACTCGGGGAGCTCGCGTCGCCCTCAGCATCGCCCGTGCCGGGCCAGTCCGGGTCGGGAATGGCGCGCATGTTTCATCTCACGTGCGCATCGTGTTGCCACGCGGTTCTCGCGGTTATCCTGGAGAATCAGAACGGGGTGAGCTCTGTTGGTCTCGTTACGGATCTGGAGGCGCAGGATGCGGTACGCATCCAGAATGCGGTTCCGATCACGGCGGACGACTGCGTTGCTGCACACGAGTTGCTGGAGTCGAAGAGCCGCGAGATTTGCACGAAACTTTTTCAAGCCTGATGGGTTACGTTCCTCGTCACTTTGCTCCTCGGAATGATAAGGGTTCATAGAGAGATTTTCATTCCGAGCGAAGCGAGGAACGTAATCCATCAGCTAATCCATCAGGCTTGACAGTTCCGACGGTTTTTCGTATCTTCCTGCCACGAATATGGAGTCTCTGACCCTCACCGCAACGTCCCGAACCCAGACTGGCCGGCAGGCCACGCAGGTGCGCGCGTCCAACAACATCCCGGCCGTCATTTACGGCCACGGGGTGGAGGCGCGCGCCATTTCAATACCCTTTCCCGAGTTTCGGAAAGTGTACGCGAAGGCCGGTTCGTCCAGCCTTGTGGATGTGAAGGTGGATGACGGGGCGACGGTGAAGGCCATTATTCAGGAGGTGCAACTCCACCATCTCACGATGCTACCCATGCATGTGGATTTCCACCAGGTGCGCATGGACGAGAAGATGCACGCGAATGTCCCGCTTGTGTTCACGGGCGAATCGGCGGCCGTGAAGAGTCTCGGCGGCACGCTCGTAAAAACGCTCGACGCGGTGGAGGTGGAATGTCTCCCGGCCGACCTGCCGCACACGATTGAGGTGGAGCTTGCGGTGCTCGTTACGTTCGATGACGCCGTGAGCGTGGCCGACTTGAAACTCCCAAAGGGCGTCACGATCCTCACAGACGCGAATCAGACGATCGCTACGGTGGAAGCGCCGCTTACGGAAGAGGAATTGAAGAAGCTCGAGGAGTCCCAGCTCGGCGACGTGACGGCCGTGAAGAGCGAAGGCGATATCAAGAAAGCGGAAGAGGAAGCGAAGGCCGCAGCCGAGGCAGAAGCGTCAGCGAAGGAATAACAGAAGTACCGCAATATCCAGCCCGACGGTCTACAGCCGTCGGGCTGCGTGATACGATGACGGACGTCACATGAGCCAGAACATGGACCTCAAGGATCGAACGGACAAGGTCGTCGACAGCGCGTCGCGCGCGGCGGCGGCGCTCGTGGACCGCGTGAAGCGGTCTTGGAACGTCGTCGTTGGCGTTGCGTTCGCGCTCCTCGCAGCATCCGTTGTATTCCTTTGGTTCGCGCTCCAGGAGCCGGCGTCACGTACGTCTACGATGCCGTTCGCTGTTCCGCAGGTCGGGGCAACCTCCACGTCCGATCTGGCCCCTCGCGCGCTCGACGGCGTGCTCGTTCACCCGTCATCCACGCGTCTCCTGCCGTTCGGTGTCATGGTGGAAAACAGCTCGGATGCCTGGCCGCTCCAGGGTCCGGCTAGGGCGGACCTCGTGATCGAGGCGCCCGTTGAGGGGAGCATCACGCGCTACCTCCTGTTCTTCGATGCGTCCACGACCGTGGATGAGATCGGTCCGGTCCGATCCGCGCGGCCGTACTTCGTGGACTGGGCCGAGGGGCTCCAGGCCATGTATGCGCACGTGGGCGGGAGTCCGGCGTCGATCGACCTCATCGCAGGCAAGAAAGGGTTCCGCGATCTGAACGAGTTTTGGAACGGCTGGGCCTTCTGGCGTTCCGCCAAGCGCACGGCGCCGCACAATGTGATGACGCGAAGTGAACTCCTCCGGAGGGCTGCGGAAAAGAAAATGTTCGCGCCGGCCGATTTTCATTCCTGGTATTACCGCGAGTTCCCTACGAGCACACGTGAGGGCGGCGTGGTTGACCGAATCATCGTTCCGTACGAGGGCGCGTACCGCGCGTCGTGGGAATATGATACCGAACGTAACGACTATGTTCGTTACCGGAACGGCGACGATCTCACGGACGCTGACGGCACTCCAATCCGCGTGAAGAACGTCGTCGTGATCCTAACCGACGCCGCGGTTCTCGACGACGTAGGCCGTCTGAAACTCCGGACGACGGGGTCGGGAAAGGCGCTCATCTTCCATGACGGCGAGAAGAAGAACGCCACGTGGTCCCGCGCGGCTGGCGAACACATCCGGTTTCTCACGATCGATGGATTGGACGCGCCGTTCGCCCGCGGGAAGACGTGGATCTCGGTTGTGACGAGCGCGGCGGCGTTTGATAAGGTAGTACCGTAGATCGGTGTGCAGGACGCAGAAAGCGGAAAGCTGCTGTAAGAAATGTTTTCTGCTTTCCGCATTCCGCGAAGCCCCTCCCCATGTCCCAGCGTCAGCTCTCCATCACCGGCGGCGTCCCTCTGAGGGGCCATGTTCGCGTGGCCGGCGCTAAGAATGCGGCTACGAAGGAACTCGTTGCCGCACTGCTCACGTCTGAGCCCGTTACGTTGACGAACGTCCCGAACATCGGCGACGTTGAGGTTACACTCGCAATGCTTCGGCACCTGGGCGTAAAGGTCACGCGTACGGGCGGCCGCGTGACGGTGAGCGCCGCAACGCTCAAGAACTTCAAAGTCGCTGAAGCGTTCAGCCGGAAAAATCGTATTCCGATCCTGCTGCTCGGGCCGCTTCTCGCGCGTTTCGGAAAAGCGAACATTCCGGCGCTCGGCGGGTGCAAGATCGGCGCCCGACCGGTCGATTTTCATGTGGAGGCACTTCGGAAGATGGGTGCCACGATCAAATGCGACGGCGTCTACGTTGCGTCTGCGCCGGACGGTCTCAAGGGTGCGGTGATTGAACTGCCGTTTCCTTCTGTCGGCGCCACGGAGAACGTGATGCTGGCCGCGGTCCTCGCCAAGGGAACGACCGTGATTCAGAACGCGGCCGTCGAACCGGAGATCGTGGACCTCGCGAAGCTCCTGCAGGGGATGGGCGCGATTATCAGCTTGGACGTGAATCGCACATGGGTGATTGAAGGGGTTGAATCGCTCCACGGCGCAAAGCACCGTGTGGTCCCTGATCGCATCGAAGCCGCTTCGTTCGCGGTCGCGGCCGCGATCACGGGCGGAGACGTAACGATCAAAGACGCGCAACAGGAAGACATGCTGTCGTTCTTGAACGCGCTTCGGCGCGTGGGCGTGCCGTTCGACGTGCAGGAAGACGGCATCCGCGTGCGCGGCGCCTCACATCTCGACGCCACGACGCTCGAGACCGATGTCCACCCCGGGTTCATGACTGATTGGCAACAGCCGTTCGTGATGTTGCTCACGCAAGCCGAAGGCGTGTCGATCGTCCACGAGACCGTGTACGAGAATCGGTTCGGATACACCGAGGCACTCGCACGCATGGGCGCGAACATCCAGCTTCACAAGGAATGTCTTGGGAGCAAAGCGTGCCGGTACAAGAATAAAAACCAGCGCCACAGCGCCGTGATCGTCGGTCCGACGCCATTGGACGCCGCAGACATCGACATTCCGGATCTTCGCGCGGGCTTTTCTTATCTCATCGCGGCGCTCATCGCGCGGGGCACGTCGAAAATCACGGGCGTCGAACACGTGGAACGCGGGTACGAGAACATTCTCAGAAAATTGCGTGGATTGGGGGCGAAGATCAAATTGGCGTGATTCCGGTAGGGGCGACCCGCTGGGTCGCCCCGATCGATATGACGGGCGATTCCGTTTTCAGATGCGCAATGTCGTCCTGGTTCGGGGCGACCCAGCGGGACGCCCCTACCGGGGACGGATTTCTAAAACCCGGTTCCGTCCCGCAAGGTCTTTATGGACGGCGACCGTGGCGGAGGGGAACGTTTTTTTTGCCAGCGCCTTCAGCCTCGCGGCTTGCGGCGGGTCGAACTCGAGGAGCATGGCTTGCGGCATGAGTCCTGACGCAGCGACCTGTCCGAGGAATTGTCGGTTTATCGCGATCCCGTCTTTCCCGGCAAACAGCGCGTCGTTTGGTTCATATTTCACCACGTCCGCGTCGAGTTTATTACGGTCCGCGTTTGGCAGGTAGGGGAGGTTAGCAGCGATCACAAGTGGCCTGGCCTTCGCGTGGCGACGTATGAGACGCAGGACGTTCGCGTCTAACAGATTCGCCTTCAGGATGTGCATACGATCCGAGACCCCATGTCGGTTCGCGTTCGCGCCCGCAACCTTGACGGCGTTCGTCGAGATGTCCGTCGCAATGACGCTGGATTGGGGGATCTCCGCGGCGAGCGTCACGCCCACGGCGCCGGACCCGGTGCCGACGTCCCAGAATATCGCACGGTCCGCAGGGGACATGCGGCGTTTCGCCATTTCGACAAGCATTTCCGTCTCCGGTCGTGGGATGAGCACGTGTCTGTTCACCACGAACGGACGCCCAAAAAAGTCTTTCACCCCGAGGAGGTACGCCACCGGCTCACGCTTCACGCGTCTCGCGGCGAGTGATTGGAATTTCCGCGCGGCGGGAACCGGCACGCGGTCATCCGCGTGCGCCGTAAGCCACGTCCGATCCCGCTTCAATACGTGCGCGAGGAGGATTTCCGCTTCGAGCCAGCCAACGTTCCGGTCCGCCGGGCACGTGATGCGGCGGGGTTGCAGTTTTTTCGCGGCGCTCGCCAATAGTCGTTTAACGGTCATACGTCGACTCTTGCCTGACATGCCTGTAGTGTGTACTATCCGTGCACAATTTGCGATATTCGGGACGTTTAGCTCGGTTACCCCTCGCGGAGCCTGCCCTGAGAAAAATCGAAGGGCTCGGGGTGACAAACAGGCGTCAGCCATCTATGGACGTTT
>DATMXG010000017.1:0-10597 GCA_035561755.1 Methylomirabilis sp. (SeqCode) | reverse complement strand
CCCCCGTACGGGCGGGTCACAGACCCGCCCCTAACAATCTGACGTCCCGAAATGATCCCCGACCACCGTCGTGACTACGCGCTGCCCGGCGTCGGCAATTTCCCGGCCCCGTTCGGATCGAAACCGTTCTGGACCTCCTGTCCGTCACTGAACGTATCGCCATCCGTGTCCGCGTTCGTGGGGTTCGTCTTCCACACCTTTACCTCGTCGCCATCCGTGAGTCCGTCGCCATCGGAATCCGCACGGAGCGGGTCGGTGGCGTAGGTATTCGCTTCCTCGCTGTCCGTGAGTCCGTCACCGTCCGTATCCGCGGCGTTCACATTCGTGCCGAGAGCAGCTTCCTTCGTATCATCCAAGCCGTCACCGTCCGTATCTGTCGGTTGCTGAACGGGCGTAGGCGGCGGAATGTTGGGCGGAGGAGTGGGCGGCACCACAGGCGGCGATTCCGGCTGCGGTTCGGGCGATGACACGGGAGTCGGACTCGGAACAGGCACCGTAGGCGCCGTGGGTGGCGCGGGCGGCTGCGGCTTCGCGACGGCTGGCGCAGGAGCCGTGGCGATGTACCTGCTGTAGAAGAAGAATCCTCCTACGGCGAGCACGGCCACAACGACGAGGCCGACGAGGCCGTAAATCACATACCGCATGGCGCCACCTGTCGACGCGGCTTCCGACAGCCCCATCGAATCCACGGAAGGTGCCGCCGCCTTTTCCAGATCACCGAAGATGTCTTCCGGTTCCTGCTTCTTCGGCATCATGATACCGCCGGCCATGGGAGACGGGGCTGGAACCGCGGGAGACGGTTTCGGAATCGCGGACGCCGGACGCGTGGGCGTTTTGATCTCGAGCGGCGGCGCAGGCGACGGTCCGCCCGCGGGCTGTGCCGGTTCTACGGGCAGGTTTGCCGGAGGTTCATCAAACATATGTAGTGGTATAGCGGGCGTTGGTGCTCATGGGTTACGAATTACGAATGGCTCAAACGAATATACGAATTACGTCCCTCGCTTCGCTCGGGATGACAATCTTATTGCGAGCACTTGTCATCCCGAGCGAAGCGAGGGACGTAATTCGTATATTCGGTTCCATATTCGTAATTCGTAACCCATCAGAGCCGTCGTCATTAAAGTTTACCAGGGCCACGGGGATTATACCCTCCTTTCGCTTCCGTGCCATCCGTGAAGCCGTCGCCGTCCGTGTCGGGGTTGAGCGGATCGGTTTTCCATGCGTTCACCTCATCACCGTCCGTGAGCCCGTCGCCGTCCGTGTCCGCGACCGTGGGATCTGAGCGGTATCTGCGAACTTCATCGCCGTCGAGCAAGCCGTCGCCGTCCGTGTCCGCCCGGTTCGGGTTCGTCCCCTGCTGCAGCTCCTGATCGTTCGTGAGTCCGTCGCCGTCCGGGTCGGCAGAACCCTGCACGCTCGGCGACACCGCAGCCGGACCTCCGCCCGTGCCCGCCGATGGCGCCGTGGGGATCACGAACGCCCCGGGCGTGGTTTCTTCCGGGGTCGCTTCTCCGCCAACAATCAGAATATCCGCGAGGGTGACCGGCGGATCTTCTCCAGGAAAACCGCGCGACCCGCCCGGATACACCGTGATGCCCTTCAACTCTTCTATGGAGCGCTCTTCCTCGTCCGGAATATCGGACGGCGGCGGTCCGCCGGTTGCCGGCACATTCTCCGTACGGAGTGACCCCGTCACCGGCGGCGCGGTGAGTTCGACAGAGGCGCCCGGTGCGGCCTGTCCGGAACCGGGCAGGATGGAACGCGACCGGAGCCACAACACGATACCCACCGCGCTTCCAAGCGCGACAGCTGCGGATCCGATGATCACGGCGAGTTTGGCGCGCGTCATAATTAACGGAACAGGTCGGAATTCTTACTCACACAATTCATGGGGCCTCCGCAGAATGCCTCCACGGTCGCCCCGCCGGAAGAACCCTTCACCGTTCCTGTACATACATCCTGTCCCATCGGGTTCGTACAAAACTTCACGCACTGAACCGACGCGTTGACCGTCTTCGTGCAGGTTTTGGTATTCGCGCCGAAGTATTTCACGCAGATGTCCTTATCCGGCCCTGTGCATGCCGGTGCGTTAGGATCTCCCGAATACTTCCCTTTACCGTCATTACAGAGGTACTTCTGCGCGCCATCCACCACGGGCGGCCACTTCGTGGCTTGCCCGCTTGAATCCTTCCCGGTGAAATATGAACATGTATGATACCAACACACGCCGGTTCCCGCTCCCAGCTGGCCGATCCCCTCAATGGTGTACAGGTCGCCGAAATACCGATATGCCGCGTGTTGATTACCATTATTCCATGCCTTCACGGTCTTCGAGGTAGTATCAATGGAGAACGGCACCCATGATTGGTTCACTCCGCCTGCAATAGTCATGTAGAGCGCCTTGTATTGCTTCGGTGGCCAGCCTGCATCAGTAGGATACTTCACGGCGCCGTTAATATTTTTTCCGACACCATTCGACGGGGCAGTGGTGCTATCACCGGCGTTGCCCGTGTTGGGGCACAACACATCCCCGCCCCACTCCGGCGGCCAGCTCGACTTCGTCGGGTTCACGTTCTTGTAGTTCCACACGTCGTACAGGCCGTTCTTATCGTACATCCGCAACTCCGCGTTGTGGTCATACAGCCAGGAGATCACCCGCTGCGGGCCGTACGCGCCTCCGGCGAGCATGTTGAACTGCGAAATGATCACGTCGTACACTCCGCCCTTCCCGCTGATGAACGCGCTCTGCGGCGGCACGATGAAATTCGTGCAATCCGATCCCTTGGCAGGATCCTCCGGATGGAAACAGAACAGGTACGCGCCGGCCGAGCCGTTCAGCACGTTCAACGACCCCTGACGGGCATCCTCCGCCTTTCCGCCGTCAGCCGGCCCAAGGCATTTCACCCGCTGCGTGTTCGTCAACTTGCCGCTCGCTTCATTGATATTGTACTTCGCCGGATTCTCGCAGTCCCAGGAATCCGAGCAGCCAAATTTCGTATTACTCTTGAACGTGAGCGACTTGCAGTTATCGCTCCCCTCTTTCACACAATCCATGATCGTGCACGTTCTGCCGGCGGTAGCCCTGATCTTATTCGTGCACTGCGCCATGCCCGAAATGACGAAGTTGAACCGCTCGTCGTTGTCGTTCGTATTTTTTCCGTAATCCACGCTGGAGCATGCGTTCGTGAACGGTTTCGCGCTATTGTTATCAACCTTCTCGAAACACAGGTCGCCGAAATAGCCGTCTTCGCCGAACGCCTTGGGTTTCGGGGTCAGGGAACATGATCCGTACGTTCCCGGGGTATACGTGATCGGCATGCGGATCACGAGGTCGTGGTAGTCGTTAAGGTACTTCCCATAAAACGCTCCTTTTACGGCAAGGTTACAGGTTCCCGTGTTGTTTCCGGATCCGTCATCGCAAATATTGATACAACCCGGACCACCGTTGATGCATTCGTCTTTCACCTCGCACGATTTACCCGAATTCCCAGTCGGATCGCTCGGTGATTTATTAGCGATCCAACAGGTTCCGGACTTCCTATACTTCTTGATGAGTTTTTCAACTCCTTCCGGATCCCCTGGAGTCGGTTCCCACCAGAACTGCACGATGTACTCATTCGGCCCGAGTTTGGGCAGCATGTTGATCTCCGCCACACTCCGCTCATCCCCAGTCCCAGAGTAAGACTTCGACTGTCCCTGCTTTGAGGCTACCACGACATCAATCAAGCTCTGGTTATTCGGCTCAAACGGTCCCACTTTCACGGGCAGGTAGCCGCCGCGCTTGGATTCGTCGAAGTTATCCGTGAGCGGGTTGTCCTTGTACATGTCCGCCACGATCTTGTACTGGTTGCACCCCGCGTGCGTATCGAGATCGCTGAAGACGAAGTACCCGTCGTTCCCGCTCGTCGTCTGGTCCACCTGGAGCCCTTTGTAGAACAGGGTCACGCGCGCATTCGGCACGGGCTGCTGGAAGAGCGAATCTTTGAGAAGACCTTCCACGATCCCCTTCCCCGGTTCAGAACCGCAGTACGCACATCCGCCGTATGTACAGGTAGAGCCGCAGGTGACAACGTCGTCGCTGAACGTGACTTTTGCGCCGATGCAAAGTTTGGAGTTATCAAAACCCTGAGGGGAACTCGGGGGCGAACCACCATTCAAACTCAGTGTGAATAGGATATCCTCCACGGTTACATTCGGATTTTGAACACCGGAGTCCGTGCCATCGGTATTAAGATAATTCATGGGCAGTGAGTGCGTCCCGGATTTCAGAATGGCCGTATTGATCACCAAATATTCAAACAAACCTGCAAACCCCTGCTGTTTCGGGGGGATCGGATTTTCTTTGGCAATGATGCAACCGCCACCCGTGAGAAGGTTCGGTACGTTGGTCGCCGTGTAATTCTTATATACTTTCGCGTAATCGTACCCCAGCCCCTTGCACGTGAGGCTCGCGGCGTTCGCGCCAAGGTCGTTCTTGTCGCACTGTTCGGGCGTCCCCGGATTCTTCACGCCGTCACCACAGTAGCCGCCCTGCGTGAGCTGGAGTTTGCAGCTCGTGGAGCAAGAGGAGCAGGTGGACCCGTACTCGGCGTTCGTGCACGCCTTGCCGTTCATGGCACCGTTGTCGCACTCTTCCACCCCCTTGAAGAACTTCCCGTCGCCGCACACGTTCTTCTTGCATACGCTCGTGCAGGCGTCGGTATCGTCCGTATTGCCGTCGTCACACGCTTCGCCTTCGTTCACCTGGCCGTCGCCGCACCAGGACGCCGGATGACATGTGCTCCAGCCACTGGCGTACGTACAGGCATCACTCATGCCCGGTTTTCCGCACGTCCGCGTCATCACGTACGGCACCGGCCCTTTGCATTCGCTGTTCGGTCCACAGTACGTACTGTTCGGAGCGCAGCTCTTTGCTACGGTCCGGATACACGTGTTCCCAGTGCCGCAATCCGTATCCTTCAGACAGTAATCCGCGGGTTGTGGAGAGGTCTGGCTCTTGTTGCTGCAGATACCGTCCGGACCCGCGCACGCCGATCCCTGCGGGCAGCCGGTGGTGGAGACGGTCACGCTGCAGCTTCCTCCGCCCCCCGGACAACTGGAAACGCTGATCTGGCACTTCTCGATTCCGTCGCCACATTCCGCGTCGTCGTCGCAGGGTTTCTGATCATTTGCACCCCCCTGACACACGGCTTTCGACGTCGTCTCCGTATTTCCGTCGCACTGTTCGGGCGCGGTCACGATGGAATCGCCGCAGTGATACGACGACCCGCTGCACGTGAGGTTGCAGGAGTTCGCGAGCACGCACGCGCCACCCTGCGACACAGTCTTGCAGTAGTCGCCGTTGTTCGTGCCCACCGCGCCGCCCGTGCCGTTATCGCAGGCTTCTCCGGGCGAAATCTGCTGGTCGCCGCAGTAGGCGCCATATCCACTGCAGTTCGCTTTGCAGTGCCCGGTGGTTCCGTTCAACGCGCCATCGTCGCACACTTCCTTGTCACACGTGCCCACGTCCGTGCACTGCGCGTCTTGGGTGCACGCGCGCGAAGGGTTCTTGCTGCACGCGCCATTCACGCACGTGCCCGGCTTGCACTCGTTCGTGTTCACGCAGGCCACCGTAGGATCACCCGTGCACGTGCCGTCCACCTTGCCATTGCCGCACTGTTTTAGCGCGAAGCATCCGGGCTGTTTCGGATCGTCCGCGTAGCGCCGACAATCCAGGCATACCTGGACCTTCTTGCCGGGCTTCGCGTCCGCGGTGGTGCAGGCCGCGAACCGTTTGGACGATGGGCCGGTGAGTTCGCAGAACTCGTTCGGCGCGCACGGCGAACCGCCGCAGTCCGCGCCGGATGTGCAAGACTTCCCGTCATTCGGTCCGCCGAGGCAACTCGTGTGCGTGGGGTCGATGTCTACCACTCCGTCCCCGCAGCTCCCGGTGGAACCGGCCGTGGTGCCCGTGCACACGTTCACGTACCGGAACGAGCCACCCAAGGCCAAGCAGGCGCCGGTGACCACGGGAACTATATCTTTGCAGAGTCCGCCTCCGGAACAATCGGCATCCGCGGCACACGCCTCGCCGTTCTTCGTGCCACCCTCGCAGCGCATACACGATCCGCCCGGACAGATGCGGCAACCCGCGTCCGTCATGCAGAAGTTCCCCTCTGTTTCGGGAGTGACGCACCGCTTCACGTCCTCGAAGAGCCTGGGCTTCCACCAGTTCGCGCCCAGGTTCGAGGGATCGGGCGGCGGAACCTCGAAGTCGCTCGCGAGCTCGAACCGGTCACCGGCCTGGAACGCGCGGTACTGGTACAAGCGGCTCTTCGGGCCTTCGGCCGGATCAAACGGGCATTTGTATTCCTTCTTCTGATCGTTCCAACAGGTGAGCGGGTCGAATCCGTCCTCGGCCACGCACACCTCACCCGCACTCGGACAATCGGTGTCGGTGATACAGGAGGTCTTGGACTGGCCGCATCGGCCGCATGTGACGAATCGGTTCACCGGATCCTTGGACGGCGCGCCACCGATACCCTGGCCGAATGTCTGCGTCCACGACGGCCAAAGGCTCGTGGTGATACCCGGCAGGTAGCTGCCCGTGGCAAGGCGCGGGTACTTCTTCGTCGCCTTCTTCGTTGTTTCGAGGAGCCTCGTGACAGCCTGAAAGTCGGACAGGCGCACGAGGTCGCGCTGCACCTTGCCCTTGAAGCTTGCACACTCTTTGCCTGCGCCGAGACTATCACACTGCCAATCGGCCGTGCAGCTGACGGGCAGGCCATCCGTGCCGCTTTCAAGGCTCCCGAACTCATCCTCGCACGCGTTCGCCACATCGTACTGCACGTTCACGTTGAACGAGAAGCTCTTCAGGAGCTCATTGTACAGCTGCCGCGTGACGGCTTCGGCGCCTTCGTTGTAGGAAATGAGGTAAATGTTCGAGTAGATGTCCGTGGATTTGCCGTCCGAACCGGGCCCCTCGGTGTTGGCGGCCGACACGTACACCGTGCGGCCGTCCTCGATGGCCTCGTACCCGTCCACCTTGATCGGCTTCGGATTGCCCTTGAACCTCTTGTCCCGGTACCACTCGATAGGCGAGAGGTGCAGCGGGTTCGTGGCGATACGGAGCCCGATCGCGTCCTTCTTAAGATTCTGCTCGCGGTACGTGAACAGGTATTGCCGCACGATCCCCTGCGCGGAGTCTACCGCGTTCGGAGACACGGGATTGATGAGAAGGCCCGGGAGGTCTCCATTCGGGCCCGTTTCACCCGCGTCGCGGCAGTAGGTGAGGGAAAAGTTGTAGAACGGACCGTTTTTGAACGGCGTCTCCGCGAGGTCGGGGGAATCAGCGGTATCACGGAATGGCGCAAACGAAAGCGAAGGCCAGGGATTTTCGCACAAATTCACCGTGAGATGCGCCGTGCCCTGTACCACGGTGTCGGACGACGGAGGTATGTTCACCGTATCGTCCGTGATCCGTAGCCGCGCGGACAGGTACCCTGAACCGCTCACGTCCCTGGCCGCGACGTCTTTGGACGTGGCGGAAAGATTGGTTGGCGGCGTAAGCGTAGGCGGCTTGATCTCGATGACACTCGGGTTTGAGAACGCCCAGTTCTGCCACTCCCACTTGTATTCGCCCACCGGAGAGAGCGCCACCGGGATGCCATTCTGAATGGAACGGGCGAACGCTACAAACGGGTGGCCCTCTCCGGACTTCACATAGAAGTACGGGTGCTCAAGCGAAAGGTCTTTCACGCTCAAATTATTGATCGCGCAGATCTTGTTTCCGGTCACGAACCTCCAGGTGAGCGGACCGGAATCCGTAGCGTCCTGAAGTGCCACCGTGCCTTTTTTCGTCTTCACCCCCCACCGATTGGCCTCGATGCCGTTGTCTGCGAGCGGGCTCGCGAGCGTGCTCGTTGATGTGTCGCCGAGGAACCGCACGCGGTATTCCGTGGTGGGTTCGAGCGCGCTGTCGAGCGTGAAGAAGAACGTTGTTTTCGTGCCCGCTCCGTCCGTCGCAAACTGGAGCGAACCCGTGACCGTTCCCGCGCACCACTTCTGGGCGTACGCCGGAGCGGCACCGAACCACGCAAGCACCCTGCGCCACAGTCGCCGCGCGAATCCCCTCCACCCTTTAGGAGCGGTCTCGATCGCGTCCGTAACATCCTTCAACTCGCTCGGGCAGGTATCGGCCAGAACCTTCTTCGCAACCACGAAATTGTTCGACAGGCTCCCCTCGTCCATGAGCGCGTTGAAGTTGCCGGTGATGAGGACGTTCCGGCACACGCCCTGCGGGAACGGATCCCCCTGGACGGGCGTCCCGAGCACGCTCACACCCGCGTTGGGCGGGGGCTGCATGGTCTCGAGAGTCGGACGCAGAGAACAGCATCCGTTTGTGGTAAGGCCCGCGATGGGTGAGTAGGACGCCTTGTCCTGCGAACACATGCGCTCGTCCGTGAACCCGCACTGGAGGCCGTAGATCCCCGTTCCCGTCTTCCCGGAAAGTGCGGCAGTAATGTTCGACAGCATCTTTCCGCTTTGATCCGGTTCGTCATCGCCCTTCATGAGCGCGATTTGTGACGGGTCCACCATCCCGTCGCCGCCCGCCACGGACGGGGTGGCATCGCCCACGAACTTGGGTCCGGGCGATTCGCACTGCTCACCCGTCTCGAGGATCCCGTTCGAACAGAAGCTCGGTGCCGGATACTTGGAGGAGGATCCTTCGAGGATACAGAGGGCGTTGCACCCGTCGCCGTTCACGCTATTGCCATCGTCGCAGTCCTTCCCAGGTTCGTCCGCCTTCCCGTTGCCGCAGCAGTTCGCCTGTCCGGACGCGGCGCACGGCTGTACGCCCGTGTGGAGACAGAGGGCGGCGTCGCAGCCAGGCGCGGGCCACGGACCATTCGGATCCTGTTCGCACGCTTCACCCGGTTCGAATTTTCCGTTCCCGCAGAGTGCGTACGTTGTTTTTGACGACCCTTCGTGCAGACAGATGCTGCTGCAGCCGTCGCCGCTCGCCAGGTTACCGTCATCGCAGTCCTCGCCGTCTCCGAGGTCCCCGCTCCCACACGTGGAAGGAGGCGTGGCGGCTGGAGAACCGAGGTGTTGGCAGGTGGGCGAACAGCCGCGGAAAAGGGACACGGAGCACGTGCCGCCGTTCGCGATGCACTCCGTAGCCTTCGTCGAGTCCGTACAGTCCGACCCGTTCGGCGTGGTGCTCGTGGCGCCGGCGCCCTGGCATTTCATGCCGAAGTCACAGTCTTCTCCCGCATTCAGGACCGCGTTGCCGCACGTCCCGCCCTGGCCCGTACTCTTCACAAGATTCCAGAGGCAGGTGTTCGAGCAGGCATCTTCGTTCACATCGTTCGCGTCGTCGCATTCCTCGCCGCCCTTGCCGTCCGGAGGGAGGAGGAGGCATGTCTGATTCCAGACAGTCTTCCCGCCCGAAAGGCAATACGCGCCGTTCGTCGTCTCCACGATCCCGTTCCCGCACTGGGCGGTCTTGCCCGCCTTCCCGGACGCACCGACGAGTTTGCAGGTTCCGCTGCAACCCGATGGAAGCGGCGCACCGGTGTCGATGGTGCCGTCCTGAAGCAGAGTGGCTACCTTCAGATTGCTTGATGCCCAGCTGTACCCCCCGAGCGCCACGAGCTGCTGCCCTTTCTCACTGCAAACATCCGGGGACGAAAATGGCGCGGCGTTGAATTCCTGCTTCACACCCACCATGGTCTCGTATTTCTCGGTAGGCGCCACGAGCACATTTTCAACCTCGCAGAACGCCTTCTCGCCGATCTTCGTGCGGAATGTCCAGCTGAAACCGTCGGGGTCGTTCAATCCGGTCATGGGCACGCCGGACTTGGATCTGATGCCCGTAGCAGTCCCGCCCCGGAGCGTGGCCTTGTAGTAACGACCGGGGAGGAGGAGCGGCGACGGCGGCGTGGCGCTCGACACGGGTTCAATCGTGATCTGTCGCAGGCGAATATCGCTCGTGCCATAGACTTTTTCGAGCTTCACGTGTCCGGCGAGTGCGAATGACTGCTTAAATTCGAGACAATTCTCGTTCAGACACTCCTTCACCTCCACGTTCGATGCCGTGACGGTATTCGGATCCAGCTCCACGTTGAACACGGCCCACACTGCGGCGTTTACACACGCCTCCTTGCAGTTGGGACCGTACGATATCACTTTGGGCGGGATGAAATTCACGTAGTAGTCGCCGCTCCCTTTCACGCCCGACGTCTCGGCCTCGATCTTCACGGGATCCGTTCCCGTCTCGAGCTGTGATGTGACGGTCTGCTCGCACGCTTCACCCACGGGCGGGTTCTGCGACAGATCCGGATTGTGCGTGACCGTGGCGCAGGACGGACAATTGCCCGCCGTGCCCCACGACCACGGGTACGCCTTGCAGAGAAGTACGATGCAGGCGTCCTCCTTCGCGAGCGGGAGGGCGCCGTAGTCGGTTTTCTCTCCTTCGTCGTGCGCGTAGAACGGGTTCGGCGCCACGAGGACGGACCCGACCGTGCATGGAGCGGTGTCGGTGCGCGTGGTGAACGTAAAACAGTAACTGTTCCCCGCGCCACATGCCGAGGCGTTCTCCGTCATGAACCCGCCC
>DATMXG010000016.1:0-3658 GCA_035561755.1 Methylomirabilis sp. (SeqCode) | reverse complement strand
ACCGTGAGGTCGAACCGCTTGTACCCCACGAGGCGACCGCCCGTGAGCCAGTACGAGCCGGGTGCGTCGGCGCGCGGGATCTTCTGTACGTCCACGGGCGGGTGGATAACCGATGCTTCGCGTCCGTAGTAGCGCTCGATGCGGCGCTTCGAGGTCTCTGAATTCGTCACCACCACGTCCGGACGTTCCGCGGCGAGCCGGTCCCACATGCGCAGACGGTGGAGGAAGTGCGGGAGGACGTTTTTCACGATGCGCGGCTGCGGCAGGTCGTTCACGTAGCTCATGCGCTCCTGCCACAGGAACCGCGTGGGCGTGTGCAGGTAGCACACGTGCGTGGCGCCCGGCGCGGCGATCACGCCTTTCGCGAACGAACTGGAGCTCGAGATCACGAGGTCGAACCCCGTGAGGTCCAAGTGCTCCACGGCCATGGGCATAAAGGGCAGGGTCCAGTTTTCATGCCGCTTCGTGAACGGCCACTTCTGGAGCATGCTCGTTCGGATGTCCCTATGCTGAAACGACGGGTGCGCGCGTTCAGCGTCGTAGAACAACGTGAACGTCGGCGCATCCGGAAACATCTCCTGAAGCGTCATGAGCACCCGTTCGGCGCCGCCGTCCTGCACGAGGTAGTCGTGCACCAATGCCGCGCGCACGGGCCCGCGCGGCTGGCGCAGAAACGGAATGGGTGGCTGCATCGCAGCTATCCTAGCGGATGGTGGGACGCATGAGGCGCGTGGTGGGTCAAGGCCCTGCGGGACAAGTGAAAAAGAGAACAGGTGAACAAGCGGGCAAGCGGGCAAGCGGGCAAGAGCAAGTGAACAAGCGGGCAAGAAGACGAGTGGACAGGTGAGAAGCGGAGTTTGCGTCACACCTGGTCTCTTGCACACTTGTCTGCCTGTCCACTTGCTCTTGCCCGCTTGCCCGCTTGCCCGCTTGTTCACCTGTTCTCTTTTTCACTTGTCCCGCTAGTACGCTCCCTTTCTCTGTAGGACGACAAACGGCGTTTTCAATAAAATGTAGAGGTCGAGAGCCGGACTCCAGTTCTCGATGTACCAGGTGTCGAGGCGCACCTCGTCTTCAAAGTCCAGGTCCGCCCGTCCCGAAATCTGCGCAAGACCCGTGATGCCGGGCTTGATGGCGAGCACGCGGCGGTGGTGCGGCTTGTAGAGCGCGACTTCTTCGGGCAAGTGAGGCCTCGGTCCCACGAGGCTCATGTCTCCGCGGAGGACCAGGAAGAATTCCGGAAACTCGTCGAGCGACCATTTGCGCAGGAAACGGCCAACGGGCGTGACGCGCGGGTCGCGCGCAATTTTCATGAGCGGCCCCACGCGAACGCTCGCGTATACTCTCATGAACTCGGGGTCGAGGTGCATCTTGTGTGCGCCCGCGACCATGGTGCGGAATTTGAAGTAGTTAAACGGCCGTCCGCCTTCACCGATGCGCTCCAGGGGTTTGCCGTTCGGGAGGGTGGAGAAGAACACGGAGCCCTTGCTCGTGAGCTTGATGAGGATGGCGGTCACGAGCATGATCGGACTCGTGAGAATGATGAGAAGGAGTGATACGGTGATGTCGAAGAGGCGTTTGAAGATGCGGCCCCATCCGTCGAGCGGCGTCCGTTTGACCTCAATGACCGGGATGCCACCGGACGTGGTCATCTCGATCCGCCCGAAACTCGCGGCGAACAGGTCGGCGAGGTACTTGAATGCCAGGTGTTGTTCCTGGGCAAAGGCGATCACGTCGAGCGATTGCTCTTTGGGCATGTCCGGGTCTGCGAGGATCATTTCGTCCACCTTGTCGCGCCGCACCAGCCGTTCGATCTCTGCGCGCACGCTGTCGTTCCAGCCCGCGAAGTGTCGCGCCACGGTGAATCCAAGAATGGGGTTGCGTTTGTAGAGCTCGACTAATTCGTCCGCCTGCTTGCCGCGGCCCACAATGACGACGCGTCGGTGCCCCACGCGGTATCGGAGGAGCGTATGACGAACCACCCGTACCACGAGGCGTTCCATCCATACGAATGTTATGGAGAGCACCCAAACGGCGATCACGATGAAGCGTGAGGTCGTCAGCTCGCGCTGGAAGAAGACCGTCGCGATCAGGATCATCACGCCCGCTGTTCCCGCCACGAAGATGCGGCCGAACTCGTTCCACGCGCGTCTTGGTCTCGTCGAATAGAGTCCGGCAAGGGCGAAGAGGGCGATCCACACGAACGCGAACCCCACGGCCGTTGCCATGTAGTCCGTGAATCGGATGTCGGTCAGGATCGGGCGCAGTTCCACGAACGCTCTTGAAAAACGAAGGCTGTACGCAGTCAAAGCCGCTCCAATAAGCGCGATTAGATCCAGCGGGACGAGGAGCGCGGTCACAAACAGGTCGAAGCGTCGGCGCATGATGGTATCTTATCACAAGCGCCGGTTCAGATGCGGGCTGTCACCAATAGACCCGCATTAGAAACGCCAACGTATATTCGAAGTCATTGGTTGTCCGGACGAAATGGTAAGCCGTCCCTCGCTTCGCTCGGGATGACAATCTCTCTACGAAATCAAAGCCCCGACTGCATGCAGTCGGGGCTTGAATTGCCCGGACGAGACGATAAGCCGAGTTTTGTCTGATCCCGCCGAAGGCGGGACGAGACGGTCATCTCTCTTGGCTGTCCATTGCTGAACAGCTCATGCGAGCTACCAGTCGTTCCGACTTGCGTCGGAACTCTTGCTCTTGCACCGGAGAGGGTTTGCCGCGAACCGATGTCACCATCGGCCGAGAGTCGTAGCAGATCAAGCTTGCGCTCGATCCACACCGGCTCACTTTTCACCTTTGCATCGTCTTGCGACGACGTAGAGTAGTCTCTGTGGCACTTTCCCTGGGTTTACAGAGGAACGTTAGGCACGTGACCCTCCCTTCGCTCTGCTATATCCCGGCCGTCGTTAACGGCTCTCCATGAACTCCGCATTGCTGCGGGGAACGGTGTTCGGACTTTCCTCCCCGCCTGCAAGCAGGCGGGGCGACCGTCTGTCTCACCCGAGCTTGCGCAATATACGAGAAAATCCTCGTTTTGTCAATGCAAAATGGTTGGCGATTAGTTATGGATGCGATCTCCATTCGTCATTAGTCATTGCATCCCATCCACCCTTGACGAAGCTTCGTCGTCTCTCCGTAACTCTAGGCTCCAGGATGGCTCCATGATACTCTTTACACGATTTTTTCTATGAAAAAATGGGCCATCGTCATTGTTGTTCTCCTCGTCCTCCTCGGAGCGGGCGGATGGTGGTTTTGGTCGCTCGCGGCCGTGCCGGGCGAAGCCGCGCCCAACATCACGCTCAAGATCGATCGGCCGCCGGTGACGGTTCGCGGGCCGGGAGCGACCGTCTTCGAAGAAGCGACGAGCGGCATGACGCTCACGTCCGGATGGACGGTGAAGACCGGCGAGGGCGGGCAAGCCACGCTTACGCTCTTCCGTCAGGCCGAAAGCCGGCTCGACCAGAATTCGGAAGTGACGATTTCGGACGCCACGCAGAGCGCGGACGACCCCACGAAAACGGTCGTGACGCTTGATCTCGGAATCGGACGCATCTGGTCGCGCGTGCTCCGGCTCTTCGACCTCGACAGCAGGTACTCGGTGAAGACATCTTCGGTCGTCGCCACAGTGCGAGGCACGGCATTCGAC
>DATMXG010000015.1:0-12104 GCA_035561755.1 Methylomirabilis sp. (SeqCode) | reverse complement strand
GGAGAAGGCAGCGTTCAAACGGAAGTCCGTGCGGCGCAAGCTCTTCTTCGTGACCCTCACGGAATTTGGCAGCGACCTCGACAGCGTGATCGCGGCGTTCCCGCACCGCGAGGTTCCGGACACGCTCGTAGAATTGCTGCGCACGCGGCGCCAGGCGTATATCGCGGAGTCCGAAAAGTACTCCCAGGTGACATACTTTCTGAACGGCGGGTACGACAGGCCGCGGTTTGGCGAAATCCGTGTTCGCGTTCCGTCCCCGCGCGTGGCGCGGTACGACGAGAAGCCGGTCATGCGGGCTCCGGAGATCGCGAAGCGCATCGTCGACGCGCTCGAGGACGGCGCGGAATTCGTTCTTGCGAATTTTGCGAACGCAGACATGGTGGCGCACACGGGGAACTTGGAGGCGGCTGTTCATGCGTGCGAGGCGCTCGATGACGCGCTCGCATTCGTATGGAACGCCGTCACGAGGGTGAACGGGACACTGCTCGTCACCGCGGACCACGGGAATGCGGAAGTGATGCGCGACGCGCATGGCGGCACGGATACCGAACACAATGCCAATCCCGTGCCGTTTCTCGCAGCCGGACGCCGCGTCAAACGCCGGCGGCTTCGTTCGCACGGCACGCTCGCGGACGTGGCGCCTACGGTGTTAGACTTGCTCGGCGTCGTAAAACCGAAGGAGATGACGGGAAGGTCGCTGTTCATATAGAACGTATGGAGAATGACGAAATTCGAATGACGAATGACGAAACGCTCTTTTTTGAGTTTCGTCATTCGTCATTCGAATTTCGTCATTGACTTGCTGCTTTTGATTGTATGCCCCGTCCTAAGCCCGTCATCCTCGTGGTCATCGACGGTTTTGGCGTTGCGCCGTCCATCGACGGGAACGCCGTGCGCGAGGCACGCATGCCCGTGATGCAGCGGCTCATTGAGTCATACCCGGCTATGACCGTGCAGTCGTCCGGCATGGCGGTCGGCCTCTCATGGGGCGAGATGGGAAACTCCGAAGTGGGACACATCACAATCGGCGCGGGTCGCGTATTCTATCAGTCGCTGCCGCGCGTGAACGTGGCCATCGAGAACGGAGAGTTTTTTAATAATCCCGTTTTCGTCAAAGCTGCGGAGCACGTGCGGAAGAGCGGCGGCACGCTCCATCTCATGGGCCTCGTGAGCCAGGGCGGGGTGCATGCGCAGCAGGAGCACCTGTACGCGCTCTTGGATTTTTGCAACCGTCAGAAAATTACGAACGTCGCGGTGCAGGCATTCCTGGACGGCCGTGACACCATCTACAATTCGGCGCTTGGATTCGTTGAGGAACTGGAGGCGAAAATGAAGGAACTCAAAGTCGGGAAGATCGCCACGCTTTCCGGCCGCTACTGGGCCATGGACCGCGATAACCGGTGGGACCGTGTGCAGAAAGCGTACGACGCGATCGCACTTGGGACGTCGGAACAGACGTTTGAGACCGCACGCGATGCGATCCAGGCGTCGTACGCGAAGAACGTGTTCGACGAAGAGTTCGTACCGTCGGTCATCATGAAAGACGGAAAGCCCGTTGCGACCGTGAAGGACGGCGATGTGGTGATTTTTTTCAACTTCCGTCCGGACCGCGCGCGACAGCTCGCGAAGGCATTCGTGCTCCCCACGTTCGACAAGTTTTCGCGCACGAAAGTCTCGAATTTGCTCTTTGCCACGCTCATGGAGTACGAGAAGGACCTCCCCGTCGAAGTTGCCTACCCGCCGCAGATCGTGGAGACCTGTCTTGCCCGCGTCTTGAGTGACGCCGGGTTGAAACAGCTGCACATCGCGGAGACGGAGAAGTACGCGCACGTTACGTTCTTCATGAACGGCATGCGCGAGGCCGAGTTCCCGGGGGAAGACCGCGTGATTATCCCGTCGCCTCCGGTTTCGAGCTACGACAAGGCGCCGGAGATGAGTGCGCTCTCCGTAGCCGAACGCGTGGTGAAAGAGATCGCCGAAGCGAAGTACGACGCCATTATCCTGAATTTCGCAAATCCGGACATGGTGGGGCACACGGGGAACGAACCCGCCACCGTGGCCGGGTGCGAGGCCGTGGATAAGGCGCTTGGCAGGATCGTAGACGCCGCGCTCGCCGTTGGCGGCGTGATCCTCATCACGGCGGACCACGGGAACGCGGAAGAAGTGAAAAACCTTACCACCGGCGAAATCGACAAAGAACACTCCACCAACCCCGTGCCGTTCCTCATCGTGGGCAAGCAGTTCGAAGGCATGAAAGCGCCGGTGGGCGACATCATCGGCGGCGACCTCTCCATGACCCAGCCCGTGGGCATGCTGGCCGACGTAGCGCCTACGATGCTGAAGATCATGGAACTGCAGCAGCCGGACGATATGACGGGCAGGTCGCTGATCTGATGCGAGCACCACGTTGATCGGTTACGAATTACGAATGGAACAATGATGAATATGGCCAATCCCGCCGCGAAGGTCATCCGGATGCTGGGAAAGTGCTACACGAAAAGAGGGGACATGGATTTGGGGTCGCCGGAAGACACGATCCTCGGCGTTCTCATGTCCGCGCGGACGACGGACGTCCAAGTGCTCCGCGTGTTCCCGTCGTTCCGAAAGAAATTCCCCACGTGGACGTCGCTCGCCAGGGCGAATGTCGCCGACATCTCGAAGAGCATCTCGACCATCGGGCTTTATCGCGCCAAAGCGAAGGCGATCAAAGGACTCGCCCAAAAAGTTATCAAGGATTTCGGAGGGAAGATCCCGCGGACCATGGAAGAGCTGACGTCGCTTCCCGGTGTCGGACGGAAGACCGCGAGTTGCGTGCTGTCATACAGTTTCCACGTTCCGGCCATTGCCGTGGACACGCATGTGTTTCGCATCACGCGCCGGCTCGGGTGGACGAAAGGAAAGACGCCGGAGAAAGTCGAACAAGACCTGAAACGTCTCGTTCCCGAGAAACTCTGGGGCGAGATCAACCGCACCATGGTACAGTTTGGGCGCGACGTCTGCGTGGGCGGCACGCCGAGATGCTGGAAGTGTCCGGTGGCGACGTGGTGCGCGTATCAGCCGAAGTCACTACAGCCTGAGAAGAAATAGTTAGAAAATGAGAATGGCGCAATGTCTCTTATGGGAAGTGGATTGTTGATAACAGGGGGAGGGATTCACTGAATCTACGAACCGGTAGGGTTATTGAATTCCACCCCTTACTATCCATTACCTACTACCTCATCCCTAACAGCCATGTCACTCGATTCCGATCTCGTCCTCCGACTGCAGCAAGGCCTGTCCTCACCGTTCGGCGGGTCAGTGGCCGTGTTCTGGGCGCGCTGGCTCATCTACCTCTACGTTCCGTTCGCGCTCCTCGCCCGGAAAACAAAGGAGTTGCATCACGCCGTGTACGAAGCATCATGGACCGCGGCGCTCGCATTTTCGATTTCGACGCTGCTCGCGGGATTCATCGGGCGCGTTCGACCGTACCTCGCGATTCAGGGCGTCGTGGCGCTCGTGCCGCCGAACATCCAGGCCGGATCGTTCCCGTCCTCCCACACGGCCATCGCGTTTGGCGTGGCGGCGGCGCTCGCGTTCGCGGATACGTCCGTGGGTATCGCCGCGTTTCTCATGGCGATCTTCGTCGCGCTTGGTCGCGTCGCCGCCGGAATGCACTTCCCCACGGACGTGATTGGAGGCGCTGCGGTCGGTCTGATATCGTTTGCGATCGTACGGGCGATTCATCACGGGCTGGCGCGGGTGGGGTGAAGAGAGGGATGAATCAAGGTGGCAGCTACGATTGCCGATTGCCGAAACCTATAGGCACAAAGGTAGTTTAGATATGATTTGACCTATGTGCCTATAGGTTTCGGCAATCGGCAATCGAAACTCCGTAACCTCGCTGCATGCCAAATGCCTTCACGCTCATGAAACGCAACCTCTCTCTCATTCTCGGCACTTTCCTCATCACCGCAGCCATCGGCGTGAGTTTTTTCGTGCAGGCCGCGTGGCTGTCGCAACCCGGAGCGGGTGCGCCGGTGAAGATATCGGTGGCAAGCGTCGACCGCCTCCCACGGGTCACGGACAAGCTCATCGACGGGGGGGTCCTCTCAAACTGGTTTGGGTACCGGCTGTATTCGATGCTGGACTCGTCCGCTACGCGACCCAAGGCGGGGGAGTACCTCGTTCGAAAGGGCACGTCGTATCGGGCGCTTGCGCGGATACTCGCGCTCGGTCCCGAGCGCGAGGAGATCAGCCTTACGCTCATCGAAGGTAAAACGCTCGATGACGAGGCCGTACTCCTCGAGAGTTACGACGTGAAATCGCAGGAGTTCTGGGGACTCGCGGGCAAGTCGAAGAACGCGCTGCTCTTTAGCCGCCAACTCGTGCAGGACTATCCGTTCCTCGCCGATGCGCCGAAGAGTTCGTCGCTTGAAGGGTACTTGTATCCAGACACGTATCGCGTGTGGAAGGATCAGTTGCCCGCGGGTCTTGTCCGTAAACAGCTGGACGAGTTCACGAGGAAGGTCGTGGAGCCTTATGACGATGAGCGTCGCGCGTCCGGTATGTCGTGGCACGAGGTGATCACGCTCGCATCCATCGTCGAGGCGGAGGTGAGGGGAGAGGAGGATCGCAAAATCGTCGCAGGCGTGTTTCTTACCCGTCTCCGCGAGAAGATGCGGCTCCAGACGGACGCCACGTTGAATTACGCGCTCGATTCCGGGCGTTCTCGCGCGAACGCGAAAGATCTATCGACGGACACCCCATACAACTCATACTTGTATGAGGGGCTGCCTCCGGGTCCGATCGGCAATCCGTCCCTTCAGTCCATTCGCGCGGTCCTGGATCCGAAAATGACCGGCTATCGGTACTTCCTGACGGATCAGGAGGGGAGAGTCTTCTACGCCAAGACATACGACGAACATCTGGCAAACAAGCGGCGCGCGTTCGGTTCGTGATTTGCAATTCAAACCCGTTTGCAACAAGCTGACCTTACGCCCCTTTCGTCCACACACAGTCCGGAGGCAACATGCGACGTTTCTCAATCGTCTGCACCCTCGTTTTGACCGGATGCGCGTCACCGTCGCCGCGAATCGGTTCCGCCGCCGAGGGCGGGGCTTCCGTCGGTCGTTCCGCCCACGCGACCCGTTCTCCATCTGATCCCGAGGAGTTTTTTCGTATCTCCATCAGACGATTCAACGGTATTGTCCGTCGGCACAAGCGGACGGCCGACGCGTACGAACCGCGTGCGGATCTGTCGCTTCCCACCGCGAGTATCGAATGCGAGATGGAACGACTCCGTGCGGTCCTTGCCATCCTCGGCGTGATGCAGGCGAATGCGAAGGCGCTCGCCGCAGCGCTCGTTGTAGGTCAGATCGTCGCTGGTCCTGAGCGGGGAATTCAGCAGCCATCCGTCGTAAGTGCGCTCGATGCGTACGATCAATCCGTTGTCCTGCTGCAACATACCGTCGTTGAAGCCCGCCGGCAGGAGAGTGCGTTTCTCGATTGCGTTCCGCTCACGCTCTACATGGCAGCCCCGTAATGACACGGGCGCGCACAAGAAAAGCCCACCTCTCGGGCTTTTCTTTCTTTCCATTGGCAGAGACGTCAACTACTCTTGACAATACTGCGAAAATATGGTTTGCTCCGCAGTCCCTCTTGGAATACGCCAGGAGGCGCACCATTACATTTTCAGTAAGGAGGCGAGCCATGGGCTCGACTCAAAAAACGAAAAAACTCTCGCGCAGGAAGCGCAGGGAAATCGTGCGTCGGCAGAAGACGCGGCAGACGGTCTTACGACTCGTGCCGCACCCGCCGAACGGCCTATCCGTCATGGACGAACACGTGACGGTCATGATCGGTTCCGCCGCGCTCGCGATGGAATCGCCACCGTTACCGGTCGCCGATACGAACGATTCGGTTCCGCCGTCAGGGGAAGACTGCGCTCCATGCTCCGAACGGGTCATCCGCTCCGCGTCTGTATCCGACTCTTCGGAGGAGGAAGTCCCGCCGACGGCGGGGGAGCTGGGGCCGTTCGGAGTCGGATTCGTCGTCGAAAACGGTGACGATCTCGACGACGATGTGCCGATACTAGGCACGGTTCGGTCTACCGTCCGACCATCGTCCAACTTCCGACGGCGGGAGACTTCGTCTGAGGTCGCGGAGAAGCAGGCGGCTCTCCTTCGTGCGCTCGCCGCGTACTTGGACGCCGCAAGCAACGAGCGGAGCGACTTCTCCCAGGTCGCGTACGCCTTCGAGGGCAAGCTTCTGCGTCTCGCGCGGATCGGCATCGCGGAAGAATCGGATGATCCGCCGCCGACCGCTCCACGCAGCACGGAATTGCTCAACCGCAATGCCGCATGGGAACGCGAGTTCCTCGCTGCGCTCGAAGCCGTTCTTCTCGATCTCGCGCTTCAGGAGCGCGTGTTCCGGGATCAATCTCGACGCGCGCAAGCGCCGCAGCACATGCCGGATCTCACCGGATTCGGACACCGTCTCTGGATGTGCCGCTTCAACGCCCGCGCGAACGACGTGCTCGGCAAGCATGTTTTCGGCAAGGACGTGATGCGCCACATTCATCGACGACTCGCGCAACGCACGCCCCCCATGATGGGGGCTCCGCGCTTCACGCTGTACAACGTGAATCCCGTCGACATCGATCGAGCGATCGGTCCACCGACGTTCTCCGGTCTCCATGTTTGGAGCGAGATGCGCAAGCGCCTACTACGGGGCGCGAGCAAACTCGCCCGTTACCTCAAGAAGGAGTATGGCTACTGATCACGTACGTTCTGTCTTCACCCCACATCGGCCCGTTCCCAGGCTTTACCTCGGAATGACGATCTCTACAAGATTGTCATTCCGAGGAGCGAAGCGACGAGGAACGGGCTGTTCTTTTTATTCGCTGCGTGTTAGGTTCGTCCCTCGCGTTGTTTGGGACGATGATTTTTCTGCATCCCTTGTCATTCCGAGCGGCGCGAGGAATGAAATACGATATACGTCGCACAACGTTCTTTCACTCAGCAGCCAGGAGGTTCCATGGTACAGGCAGCCAACAATGTACGGGTGAACGCGCGCATTCTCAACGCCACGCGCTTCCGTATCCGCACCGGCGAAGGGCCGGTTACTGCCCGCTTCCGTCTCCTCGACGAAACGGGCGTGCTCGTGCTCCTCGAGTCGTTCAAGTCATATCCGGTGGGGACGGTTTTCGTTCCAAATCGCGAGCTCGCCAGGATCTCGCCGAACAAGACCACGCACATGGCCTACGCCGGACTCTACGAGGCCTTCCGCGGAGGAAAGCACACGGTGCGTTGCGGCGGCGCGCTCCCGGCGTTGAAGCACGGTGAGGTTCAGGAACTCAAGGGCGACATCGAAACCGCGCGCAGTTATGTGCGTGTTCTGCTCGCGTCCGGCATCCTCACGTCCGAGGAAGAGGCGATCGTGTTGCACGCGGAGCGCGCGCTTATCGAGCGGCTGCGTCCCAAGCGCAACGAGCACAAGGTTACGGCGCGCGCGCAGTTTTTGCGCGGCATGGAGAAGCGCGACTCGCTTGGTCGCGTCAATCCCTGGGCAGCCGGGTTCGTAACCGGTGCCGCCATCGGTCATCTGCTCGAACGTCAGGAGGACGTGCGGCGCATCACCGGGCGCGTGGATAAGCGCACGATTGCCATTTGGAGCGATGTGGATCGCCACATGGACCTGTACGACGAGCTTCGTGCGGCTCTCGCCCCCGCCCGTCCGTTTGCGAGAAACGGCGCGCCCGATCTCCAGGACCCTTTCCTGCGGCTCGAGTTTCTGCTCGATCCGGCCCGCGGCCAGAAGGCGATGAAGGTTGCGCTATCCATCCTCGATGGGTTCGCGCAGTCGTTCGCCCTCGTGAAGGCGCTCCCGTTCCGCACGAACGCGGAATACACACGTCTCGATCTCCTGGATGCTGTATCCGCAGCCGAACTTCGGGATCGTATGGGGCTGCGGGCGATGTTCACCCGTCTCCGGCGGGGTATCGCCTGGGTGTATGCCCAGCGCGCGCTCGAGCTTCACGTGATCGCGCCGCTGTCGTTCCTCATGGAGGATGTGTCCCGCGCCGAACGTGCGCGGCTCCGCAGGGAGGGGAGGCAGGTGCGGCATCCGGTCCTCGCACGCCGCGAGATGGCGCCCGAGCGGTTCGCGAAACTCGAGGAGGCGTGGAAGGAATTCCACGTGAAACTCGCGATGTGCTCGGATGAAGGCTTGAAGCAGCCCGTGAAGGCGCGCGTGAAAGATCTCCTCACCCAGTCGCGCGCCGCGGCCCGCGGCGACAACTGGGAGGAAGCCAAACACTTCCTCAAGGCCGCGAGCGCCCTCATGTGAGTGCGCCTCTCCTTTGTCCCGTACGGGGCGACGCAGTGCGTCGCCCCGTACGGGAGACTCCCGTCCCCGTGTCATGTTCGACACGGGGCGTTTTTGTTTTGTGAAGCGCCGCTTGAAATGACAAAAGCGGTACGTGCCGTTACCCTGTGCCACATGTCGAAGACATTTATCCTTCAGGGCGCAGAACCGAAGCGGCCCACGAAGATTGATTACGCGAAAGAGCTGAACCAGGAGCAGCTCAGCGTGGTGTTGAACGGAGACGGCGCGTGCCTGGTCCTCGCGGGCGCGGGGTCGGGGAAGACGCGGACGATCACGTACCGGGTTGCGTATCTGCTCGAGCAGGGCGTGGACCCTTCGTCCATCTTGCTGCTCACCTTCACGAACAAAGCGGCGCGTGAAATGCAGGAGCGGGTTGAGCGCCTCCTCGGCGCATCGGCGCACGGCATTTGGGGAGGCACGTTCCATTCGGTCGCGAACCGATTCCTGCGTACGTACGCTCCCCGATTGGGCTACACGGCCGGGTTCACGATCCTGGATATGGACGACGCGAGGGATCTCGTGAAGGCGTGTCTCAAAGACATGCACATTGATCCGAAGGAGCGTCGCTTCCCGAGTCCCGCGGTCTGCCAGGATGTCATTTCGTTCTCCCGGAACGTGATGGGGTCGACACTGCAAACGCTCGAGGTGAAACATCCGAATTTCGTTCCGCTTGAGCCGGAACTCGTGGAGCTCGCGCGCCGGTACGAAGAACGGAAGCGTTTGTCGAACGCCATGGATTTTGACGACCTGCTCGTGAATCTTCTCGCCATCCTCGAAGATCCGGTGATCGGGAACCAGATCTCGTCGCAGTTCGGGTATGTGTTGGTCGACGAGTATCAGGACACGAATGCCATGCAGGCGCGACTCGTGAACCGGTTTGCATCCGCGCACGGCAACATTGTGGTCGTCGGCGACGACGCGCAGAGTATCTACGCGTTCCGGGGCGCGGACGTGCAAAACATTCTCGCGTTTCCGGATGAGTATACGAAGGCTCGCGTGTTCAAGCTATTGACCAACTACCGTTCCACCCCGGAGATCCTCGCGGTCGCGAATGACTCACTGTCACATAACGTGGATCAGTACGAGAAGGAGCTCGTCGGCGTGCGACCGTGCGGGGAGAAGCCCTCGCTCATCCCGTGCGCGTCTGCGCGGCAGGAGGCGCAGTACGTCGCCGAACAGGTCTTGATGCTGCGAGAGCAGGGGACGGCGCTCGGGAACATTGCGGTTCTCTTCCGCGCCTCGTCCCAGTCGCAACAGCTGGAACTCGAACTCTTGAAGCGCGATGTGCCGTATGAGTACCGCGGCGGGCTCAAGTTTTTTGAGCGCGCCCATATCAAGGACCTCGTGGCATTCCTCCGCATTCAGATCAATCCGCACGACGAACCGGCGTGGCTGCGCGTCCTCGCGCTCCAGTCCGGCATCGGCGCCACCACGGCGGCGGCGCTCGCACGCGAAGCCCAACGGTTTCCGGCGTTGCCCGCGGTTCTCGATGCGGACCATGCCTCCTCCCTCTCATCCAAAGCGATGACAGGGTGGCGCGAATTCTGCGACATCGCGCGCGGGATGATCAACGAAGCGCCGAACCCGGCCGCCATGATCCGTGCGATCGCAGACAGTCGCTATCAGGAGATGCTCGAACGCGAATACCCGAACTGGCGCGAACGTCTCGAAGACGTGGAGCAGTTCGCCGTATTCGCCGAGCAGTATGAGGATCTCTCGCGTTTTTTGGCCGACGTTTCGCTCTACGACGACGTGCTTGCGAAGCGGGAGGCTCCGGGTCGCACGGACGACGAGAAGATGGTTTTGTCCACGGTCCACCAGTCCAAGGGTCTCGAGTGGGACACCGTATTCATCATTTATCTGGCGGACGGGTCGTTCCCAAACCGGCGTGCGATGGCGGAAGAGGGCGGGCTCGAAGAGGAACGACGTCTCTTTTACGTTGCAGCCACGCGCGCGCGGCGCAGGCTATTCTTGTCCTACCCGCTCACCATGGGTTATGACACGCTCGTGTTGAATCGTCCGTCCGTTTTCATCGAAGAACTTGATCCGAGGCTCCTTGATCGCATCGAGCTCGTGGATGCGCCACGACGTACAATCGCGGGCCGCGAGCATTCCTGGTCGTGGGATGGTGACGCGTTTCGCGACGATCCAACGATCGAGCTTGATGCGAACGGCGAGAGACGTTCACTCCCGCGCAGGCTCGCGGGCCGCGCAGATGCCACGCCGACAACGAGCGTGTGGAAAACGTCATCAGTTCCGAAGAAAGAGCCGCCCACGTCCTTCCTCCGGTCCATCGACGAATTATGACGATGCTCCTCGTGGAGGCCCTGCTCGTCCTCGTCCTGTTCATTCTCTTCGCGTACCTCGTGGCGCTGTTCCTCGAATTCGTGCGCCTGCACCGCGGCGGCGTGCCGTTCGTACCGAGCACGACTGCGATCCTGCGTGCGGTCATAGACGCGAACGTTCTGCCTCATGACGGATTGATTCTCGATCTGGGATGCGGGGACGGGAAAGCGCTTCGCATGCTCGCGCACGCTGGGTACAAGGGGCCACTCGTCGGGTACGAACGCGCGTTCTACCCATGGCTGCACTCGAAGCTCTGGGGAATCCTCGACCGTTCACCGGTCATCGTTCGTCGCGAAGATTTTTCACACGCGCCTCTCGAAGAGGCGCGGGGCGTGTACGTGTTTCTCCTCGCGTCGGTTCTGTCCAAACTCGCGCCCACGCTGTCACTGCGTCTCGCACCGGGCACGGTCGTCGTCTCCGCGGAGTTTCCCATCGCTGACTGGACGCCGGTTCAGGTCCTGACCGCGCCGGGTGTGACGGCGAGGGAGGCGAAGGTGTTTGTGTACGTGGTTTCGGGCTCGCGGGGATCGTTTCAGGACGTCGGGTAGTAGGGGGGCGGGTCGCGCGAGCTTTTATTGAGTCGTTGCGTCGTCGAAGCGTTTCTTTGTTGTCACCCGTAAGCAGAAGCTGGAGCTCCACCCCCGACTACCCGACGTCCTGAAACGATCCCCGCGAGCCCCCCATGACGCTTGAAAAGACCCGCACATTCGGCTAAGGTCGTTGCCGTTATGCGCATCGGCCGTACTCAAAGCTCCGGGCACCCGGACCGCGCCTGCGACCTCATCGCGGAGACAGTGGTGGATGAATATCTGCGGCGTGATCCCACGTCATCGCTTCGCGTGCATGTGACGGGCGGCAAAGGCGCGCTTTTCGTGTCGGGCGTGGTGTCGAGCAAGGCGGATTTCGACGTGGGAGCGATCGTGCAGCGCGCGGCCGCGCAGCTCGGCGCGCGCCAGCCGATCGAGCCGTTCGTGGCGCTCGAGCCCGCGGCCGGTTCGGTTTTGTTAGATGCGCTTCGTTCGTCCCGTCCGATCGGCGTGATGGGCTATGCCACGCGAGAGACCGCGGAATGTCTGCCGCGCACCGTGGCGCTCTCGCGGCGAATCGCGAAGAAGCTGGAAGATCTGCGTGTGAACGATCCCGAATGGTTCTGGTTTGATCCGTCGTTCGAGGTCGGCGTGGTCGAGGCCGCAGGAGGTCGCCGGTCCACGGCGTACGTCACGTGCGCGCACGGAGATCAGGACGTGACGGACGTCCGTGTTCGCGTGGCGCAGGCGTTGTCGGACATGGTTGAGGGCGCCAACGTGCGCGTGAATGCGTCCGGACCCCTTCTCTCCTTCGGCTTGGATCACGATATCGGCTCGTCCGGCGTGTCCGACGAGCCGTACGGCAGC
>DATMXG010000014.1:0-3441 GCA_035561755.1 Methylomirabilis sp. (SeqCode) | reverse complement strand
TCCAAAGAACCCGATTACCAATCCGCTCATCACGCAAATCGTGAAGTCCGCCACGAGCGTAGGCGCCAATTACTGCGAGGCAGACGACGCGGAATCGAAAGACGATTTCCGACACAAACTGTCGATCGCGAAGAAGGAGGCACGTGAAACGGGCCATTGGCTCCAAATGATCGTCACCGCGGAACCCAGTCTAAAGCCGCAAGCGCGCATCCTCTGGAAAGAAGCGAAAGAACTCAACCTCATTTTCAATGCCAGCATCCGCACATCGAGACAACACCCAAAGTAGCTCTCCGACATTAGGCATTAGGCATTAGGAATTAGGCATTCTTGCATTTTGAATTTCGTCATTATGCCCAATATGCGACAGACATCTAAGAATGACGATGATGCCGTCATCGCCCGTGCCACCGCGGATTTCGTGGCCATGGTGAGCCACCAGCTGAAGGGGCCGCTGGGCGCCGTGCGTGCGGCGTCTGTGATGCTCGCGGCGGGAGACTACGGGAAGCTTCCCGCGAGGGCGCGCGAGACTGCGGTTCTCATGAGCCACACCACGGCGCGTCTCCTCGCGCTTATCGACACGTACCTCGAGTCCACGAAGCTCGATCTCGGATCCATTGCGGTCCGCCCAAAGCCGACGGATCTGCGAAAAGAGCTTGGTGACCTCGTAGCGCTCATGGCGCCGCTTGCGAAATTAAAAGGACTCACGATCATGCAGGACGTCCCGGAGGCATTCGGGCGGGTCACGATCGACGACGACATTTTTGCGAACGTCGCGTTCAATCTTATCGACAACGCCGTGGCGTACACGGATCAAGGGTCGATCCTCGTGGAACTCGAGCGCGTTTCGGACGCCGTGGTCCTTCGCGTGTCGGACACCGGGATGGGGATGAAACCGTCGGACGCAAAGACGCTTTTCCAGAGATTCCAGCGCGGCGTGATGGGAGATGACCGCCGTCACAAAGGGACGGGGCTCGGCCTCTTTCTCGTGAAACGCCTGGCCGAAGCGGCCGGGGGTTCGGTGCGCGCGGAAAGCCGTGGTCCCGGCAAGGGCTCCATGTTCGAGGTACGACTTCCCGTCACATAACGTGGTCGTTTGTGAATTTACAGGGGGGTTGACTCCATCGCTGATTCATCATGGCTCGACCTTGGATTGACGCTGTATCCATCCGTTGGGTACCGTAGGCCCACTATGTCCATGTTCACAAGTCCGAAGCGGACGGATTCTCCATATATGACCGAAGGTTCAACCACGTCTTCATCGTCAAAAACGGTTATTGCCCGCGGGGTGAAAGTCGAAGGCGATTTCATGAGCCAGGGCGACGTGATTATCGAAGGCGAAGTGCATGGCAAGATCGCAGCCACGGGCGTTCTTACTGTGGGATCCGAAGCCGTGATCAGGGCCGACGTGACTGCCGATGAGGTAGTCATTTCCGGCACGGTGGAAGGCAACCTGCACGTGAAGAAGCAGGCTGTGCTCCATGCGAGTGCGAAGGTGAAAGGCGATATAACAGTCGAACGCGCCACGATTGAGAGCGGCGCTTCGCTTGATGGTCGTGTGCAGATTGGCCAACCGTCTCCCGCAACGGTACGTACGAACAACCGATCAACGAAGCCGGTCGTCGCTACTGTCGACGCGCCGGTCATGGCTTCGGCGGAATAGGAGTGTCCTATGGGTGGGGGTGAGAGTTTGTGTGGATGTGATACGCATAGCAAACGACGTGCCTCTAGGCTTCGGCAAAAGCCTGCCCCGAGCGATGCCGAGGGGGCAATCGTGCGTCGGGTATCGGTATGTCAGGCTCGGACTCACGTCAACCGATGCCCGACGCCCGACCGCATCATCGTTGAGGCTGTCGTTCCTCGCTATCGCTCGGAATGACAAGGCCGCGTCTCAAGATTGTCATTCCGAGCGATAGCGAGGAACGTGTATGAACCGACTCTACGCCTACCTCTACGACGACTTCCTGACCGACAAGTCGTATGAGCGGGCATTGGCAAATATTGAGACGCGCGCATCCGTGCTGGGCATCCAGGGCCGGGTGGCGCGTCTCGCCATTTTCCGGAGCGCGCGAGAGCTCGTGGAGAGCCTCGTGCGCGAAGGCGCCGAAACGATCGTCGTGGTAGGCAACGACCGGACGCTCGAGAAGACCATGTGGTTCCTGCCGGATCTGCCCGTCACCGTGGGGTTCCTGCCCGTCACCGAACCGTCGTCCATCGCCACGATGCTCGGGATTCCCGTGGGTGACGCGGCCTGCGACGTGCTCGCGGCTCGCAGGGTGGAGATGCTCGACGTGGGGAAGCTCGATGACCGGTATTTCCTCACTGAAGTCACACTCGAGTCCACGAAGGCCACGGTGGACATCGAAGGGCAGTACCGCGTGTCGCCGGATCGTGGTGGTTCCATCGCCATCCGGAATCTGGGAAACATCAATAAGGAAGGGATCGCGAGCGCGGACGCGCGCGACGGCATGCTGGAGGCGGTCATCACGCCGCTCGACCCAGAAGCGTCAGGGAACCGCTTTTCCTTCCACCGGTCGGAACCGCGCATGGAGACACGCGTGCTGCTCCGTGACGGCGCCATCCTGTCAGACGAACCGGTGGACGTGACGGTGGACGGTCACCGTATGAACGGCTTCTCTTTCCGCCTGGGGATCGTCCCGAAAAAACTCAAACTCATCACGGGTCGCAACAAACGCCTCGCGCCGGCCGTCCGGGACTTGCCGAGGGCCGCGGCCTTTGATACATTCAGGCCCGCGCTCGAGAAGGTGAATGTTTCAGCGCATGGGTGGCGTTCCTCTGCACCTAGGATCTGGAGAACTCGGAATCGGTTGCCGTGACGACGTCATCGAAAAAAACATGCTCAGGTGGCGGAACTGGTATACGCGCCAGCTTGAGGTGCTGGTGGGGGCAACCCCGTGGAGGTTCAAGTCCTCTCCTGAGCACCACGAAAAAAACGACGGCATGCCGTCGTTTTTTTGTGGCGTCACGGTCGAGAGCGCCTGCGACCGCCTCACCCGTCGAACAAATTCGTGTTGTGCGGTATCGTCACGCCAGTTCTTATGCGAATGAAAAATCGATCTTTTCGCTCACGTCCGCTATCAAAACGCGGGTGGCGCCTGATGAAGGTGTAAATAGTGTTACCCAAACAAGTAACGAATCGCCCCTCTGAAAGAGGAGCGGCTTGTTTAGAGTGGTCGGAGGCATAGAGATCGCTGCGCGGGTATCGGTTGTCGGTTGTCGGTTGTCGTGTCGGACCTCGACGCCCGATCACCGATACCCAACGCGCGTTCGCCGATTGCTGATTGCCGAAACCCAGAAGCGTGAAGTTGGTCATACGCAATACCCACACAGGGAATCGTCTCCCAACGCCTGTAGGGCAGCAGTCCCGCCCTTGTCCCGTACCTCGCCGCGTTCTACCCTATCCGCACTATGCGCATGTCTCGG
>DATMXG010000013.1:0-9085 GCA_035561755.1 Methylomirabilis sp. (SeqCode) | reverse complement strand
CTCCGAGCCCTGCGCGACGCGGGCGTGAATCCGTACCCGTCGGTCGCGGAACGGACCGCGAGCTGCGCGGATTCGCACGCGTCGTTCGATCAATGGTCCGCGGACGGCACACCCGTCACCATCGCCGGGCGCGTGATGATTACCCGCATCCATGGCGCGATGATTTTTGCGGACGTGCGCGACGCGTCAGGTCAGTTTCAGATCCAGCTCACGCAGGACCGTCAGGGAGATAAATCCTTCGAGCTGTTCCGCGATCGGATCGATCCGGGTGATTTTGTGCAGGCTACAGGCACGCTTTTTAAGACCAAGAGGGGAGAGAACACGCTCGCCGTGACGGATTGGATCCTGCTTGCGAAAGCTCTCCGGCCGCTTCCGGAAAAATTCCACGGATTGAAGGATGTCGAACTCCGCTATCGGGACCGCGAACTCGATCTCGTTGCGAACGAAGACACGCGTGCCGTGTTCCGTCTCCGATCAAAAACAATCCGTGCGCTTCGCGAATTTCTAGACGCGGAAGGATTTGATGAGGTTGAGACGCCCGTTCTTCAGGCAATCCCTGGCGGCGCCACGGCGCGTCCGTTCGTTACGCACCATAATGCGCTCGATCACGACTTCTACCTGCGCATCGCGCCGGAGCTGTACTTGAAGAGGTGCGTCGTCGGCGGGTACGAGAAGGTGTACGAACTCGGCCGGCAGTTCAGGAACGAGGGGATCGACTGGTCGCACAACCCCGAGTTTACGTCGCTCGAATTCTATTGGGCGTACCAGGATTACCGGAACCTCATGGAGTTCACGGAGCGGTACCTCACAGCGGTCATCGCGCGGGTACTCGGAACGACTACGATCCGCTTCGATGGAAACGAGATCAACTTTATGCCTCCCTGGCCGCGCGAAACGTTTCGTGATGCGGTGAAAACGCGGAGCGGGGTCGATATCGCCGGAATGGATCGTGACACGCTCGTTCGTGCGATGCAGGGACTGAAGATCGACTGCGACTATGCGAAGGCCGATTTGGGAAAGCTTTACGATGAACTCTACAAGGAGACAGTGCGCAAAACGCAGATTCAGCCGCTTTTCGTGCATGACTATCCGATTGAGATGGAGCCGCTTGCGAAGAAGTGCGACGATGATCCCCGGTTCGTGCAGCGCTTTCAACTACTTGCCGGCGGTTTGGAGCTCTTGAAGGCGTTCTCGGAATTGAACGACCCGATCGATCAGCTTGAGCGGTTCCGCGCCCAAAATGAGTTGCGTGAGGCAGGGGACGAGGAAGCGCAACGAATCGACATGGCATTCGTCCGCGCGCTCGAGCACGGCCTCCCGCCCACGGCCGGATGGGGGATGGGGGTGGATCGGTTCGTGATGATGCTGGCCGACCGAAAGAGCATCAAGGACGTGATCCTGTTCCCGACGTTGCGGCCGGAGGGCGAGAATGACGAACGTGGAACGTCTCATGACTAATGCTTGATGATGAATGTCGGACCGAGCTGATTCGTCATTAGACATGAGTTATCCATCATTTCATGACCACTGCCCTCGTTATCGGGACGTTCGATGGCCTCCACAAAGGGCATGAGGATTATTTTCGGCAGGCGAAAGCGTATGGCGACAGGGTTGTGGCCGTTGTAGCCCGTGACCGCACGGTTCTGGACGTGAAAGGGCAACTGCCGCGCATGAACGAGGAGCTGCGTCGCGCCGCCGTGGACGCCCATCCGTTCGTGGATTTCGCGGTTCTGGGGTACGAAGACGACAAACTGCGTGCTGTATGCGAACAGAAGCCCGACGTCGTGGTCCTCGGCTACGACCAGCAGTCGTTCACCGACAGTCTTGAAGAAAGGCTTTGCGATCGGGGGCTTCGCTGTCGCGTAGTACGCGCGGAACCGTTCGAGCCGGGCGTCTATAAGTCTTCGCTGCTGCGCGGTTCGTTATCTGCGGGCCCGGATAGGCCGCACGCGGAAATGGAACCCGTGAAGGATTGGCTGCCGCTCTAGTCGTCCCTCGCGGAGTGTATCCCGAGCCCCTCGCTCCGCTCGGGATACACTCCGCGAGGGACGAGTTGCATCAATTGACACCTGTCCACCTGTAAACAAGCTATGCTCGAAATCAAATTCATCCGTGAGAACGCCGACGCTGTACGCAAGAACTGTCGCTTGCGGAATGTCGTCGTGGACGTTGACGCGCTCCTGAAGCTCGACGAGGAGCGTTTGGCACTGCTTCAGAGCGTCCAGCTGCTTCGGCAGGAACGGAATGAAATTGCCGAGCGCATGAAGGCCGCGTCTGCGGAGGAGCGTCCTGGGCTCATCGAACGCGGGAAGGAACTGAAGCAGCTCATCGGCGTGAAAGAAGCGGGCCTGGCGGGGTTGGAAGAACCCTGGATGAACATGCTCCTCATGGTTCCGAACATGAGCCATCCAGACGCGCCCGTGGGGGAGAACGACGCCATGAACGTAGAGGTTCGTCGTTCCGCGGACCCTCACTCGGTCCGCGACGTGAAGGACCATGTGGAGCTCGGGAAGGCGCTGGACGTTCTCGACTTCGAACGGGGGGCGAAGGTATCGGGAGCGAAGTTTTATTTTTTGAAAGGCCGTCTCGCCGTTCTTGAGCAGGCGATTGTCCGGTTCGTGCTCGACGAGCTCATGTCGCATCACTTCATTCCGCTTACTACGCCGGACCTTGCGAAAGACGAAGTCGTGATCGGTACGGGTTTCCAGCCGCGTGGTTCTGAATCACAGATTTACTCAATAGAGAACAGCGATCTATCACTCGTGGGTACGGCCGAGATTACAACGGCCGGCTATCACATGAATGAGGCGCTAGACGAAGAACGGCTGCCATTGCGTTACGCGTCACTGTCACACTGCTTCCGAACAGAGGCCGGCGCGTATGGCCGCGAGTCCTACGGCCTCTACCGCGTGCATCAGTTTACGAAGGTTGAGATGTTTGTATTCGCGTCGCCCGAACAGTCCGAGGCTTTGCTCGCGGAGCTTGTGCGGATCGAGGAAGACATTTGGATGAAGCTCGACATTCCCGTCCGCACGGTCGACATCTGCACCGGGGATTTGGGCGGGCCGGCGTATCGCAAGTTCGATCTCGAAGCGTGGATGCCGGGCAAGGCCGCGGGAGAGAAGAAGGGGGATTGGGGAGAGGTGACGTCCGCCTCGAACTGCACGGATTTCCAGGCGCGCAGGCTTGGCATCAAGGTTAAGCGTCACGACGGTTCGTTTGAGTTGCTCCATACGTTAAACGGTACGGCGGTCGCTACGTCGCGCGCACTCATTGCCATCATGGAGAACGGCCAGCAGCCCGACGGGTCCATCAAAATTCCGCAGGCCCTCGTGCCGTATTGCGGGTTTGGGAAAATAGGGTAGGGTACGAATTGGCATTTCGCATTTGGTAATTGGGGATGACGACCCTGCATGCCAAATGCGAAATGCCAATTGTCATGCGCGTGGTCAGCGGTATCCGTCGGGTCATCAGCCGAACCAGGGAAGCGACTGGTTTGGTGTTTTATATGAGACCGAGGCGTTTTCCCGTGCAGTATGACGTTACGGTGAAGAATGTGTCTGGCATCTTGAAACGGTTTTTTCTCGCCATTCCGATTCCGCCGAATACGGAACATCAGCACGTGCTCCATGAGCCGATGTTCAAGCCGAGCGTCTCGGCCATCCACACGGACGGTCGCTTTGGCAATCGCTACGCCGTCCTCCAGGGCGAGCTGCGGGCGGGGGACATTGCCGCGTTCCAGGAGTCGTTTGTGATCCAGGTGAAACCCTTCCGCGATCAAGCGGTAGGACGCATGCCGATCGAGGGGTATGCGGATCTCCCGGAGGAAATGACGAAACCGTTTCTATTGCCGAATCGGTTCTTGCAATCCGAGGACCCCGATATTGTCCGTCTCGCGAATGAGATTCGCGGTTCGGAAACGGACGTATACACGATCCTGAAGCGGTTGAATCGCGCCGTGGTGATCCGTCTCGCGTACGGCAACAAGATTCCCGGCCTTTACTCTTCGAGAGACGCGCTTACGAGAACGCACGTTGATTGCGGCGGGTTTGATACGCTTCTCGCCGCGCTGTGCGTTTCGCAAGGCATTCCTGCCCGGATCGCGAGCGGTTTTTGGGCGGTCTCCAAAACGCAGAACGAGATGCATGCATGGCTTGAAATCATGCTGCCAAACGGATCCTGGATCCCGGCCGATCCGTCCGTGGAGCACCTTGCACGGGCCGGGAAGACGGTGAAATCCGGACGACTCGGGTTCGTGGGAAGCGACCGAGTTGTCCTGTCGTACGGATGCGATATTCCGGTTCAGCTCGGCGGAACCATACAATCCGTGGATATTTTGCAGCATCCATTCGTGTGGAGCGACCAAGGATCGGAAGGTCTTGAGGTACACACAACGTTTAAGATTCCGAAAGTATGGCGAGGATGATCTTTACAGGCCTGTCGCCGAATGCGGAGCGCGATGACGTAGCGCTCGCATTCCGACTTCTCGCCGCGCCATGGGCCTGGGTTCGCGGCTCGGCGCCTGCGGATTTCGAACGCATAATGCGCGCATGGATCCCGACCGCGCATGCGTTTGCGTTTGAGAGCGGCCGGACCGCGCTTCATGCCATCTTGTCCACGCTCGGGCTGTCGCCAGACGACGAGGTGCTCCTTCAGGCGTACACCTGCGTGGCGGTTCCGAATGCCGTTCTTTGGTCCGGGGCCCGTCCGGTCTACGTAGACGTCGACGAGCAGACCTTTAACATGTCGCCGGAAGACTTAGAACGGAAGATTACGCCGAAGAGCAGGGCGGTCATCATTCAGCATACGTTCGGCAACCCTGCGGATGCGGATCGTCTCATTGCCGCCGCGAAGCGCCACGGCCTCTTCGTGATCGAAGACTGTGCGCACGCCCTGGGAAGCGAGGTGCGGGGGAAGCGGGTTGGGACGTTTGGCGACGCGGCATTTTTCAGTTTCGGCCGCGACAAGGTCATCTCCAGCGTGTTCGGGGGGTTGGCCACGACGTCGCGCAGCGATACGGCGGAGTCGCTCCAACGAATCCAGTTTGGGTTTCCGCTGCCGGGCAGGGGATGGGTTATGCGTCAGCTCCTGCACCCCGTGGTTCTGTCCGCCGCAAAAGCGACGTACGATATTTTGGGCTTCGGCAAGCTGATCATCGAGGCTGCGAAGCGGCTCCATGTCATTTCAAAAGCCGTCACTCCAGAAGAGAAGAGGGGAGGGAGGCCGGCATTCACGGGGAAACGGATGCCAAACGCGCTCGCGCGTCTTGCGCTCCGTCAGTTCAGTAAACTCGAACGGTTCAATGATCATCGCCGGACGATCGCGGGCGTGTACGATCGCGAGTTCTCATCGATCCAGACGTCCGCGTCCGGCCGTGCTCTCGACGTACCTGTATCGCCGCCAGGCGGTCGTCACGTGTACCTCCGCTACACGATTCGGACGCCGCACGCGCAGAGAGTCAGACGCGCACTGAAGCAGGAAGGGATTTTGCTCGGCGACTGGTATGATGTCCCGATTGCGCCTCCCGGCGTCCACCATGACCTGGTGTTCTACCGCCCGGGCAGCTGTCCCACGGCGGAACGGCTCGCTATGGAATCGTTAAACCTCCCTACGGACATCCACGTGACCGAAGCGGACGCGCGTCGCATCGTCGCGCGTCTCCTGCCCCACATATGAGCGTCACTATCCGACCGGTAGAATCAAAACAAACGTGGGAGACATTCATGGACGGATGCAGTCCGAACACGTTCCTGCAGTCATGGCTCTGGGGAGATTTTCACGAGCGGACCGGCCATACAATTCATCGTCTCGGCGCGTACGACGGCCACGACCTCGTAGGATGCGCTCTCATCATCCTCGTGAAAGCGCGTCGCGGGTCATTCCTTTTCTGTCCGCACGGTCCGATCGTCCGGCCCGGAGCAGATGTTGTAATCGTGATCCGTGCGCTCGCAGATCGGCTTCTCGCCATGGCGAAGGAGTCGGGTGCCGCGTTCATCCGCGTAAGTCCGTTACTTGCCGACGGCATGGAGCACACGCGTCTGTTCAGGTCGCTTGGATTCCGACCGGCGCCAATCCACATGCACCCGGAGCTTGCCTGGATTCTCGACGTGACAGCGTCGGAAGACGATCTCTTGCGCGACATGCGGAAAACCACACGGTATTCGATCCGCAAGGCCGAATCAGACGGCGTAGAGATCCGCATGAGCTCCGATCCCGTGGACGTGGAGACGTTTTGGACGGTGTACCGCTCCACCGTGGACCGCCAGAACTTCACCCCGTTCTCGAAAGAATACCTGCGCAAGGAGTTCGAGACGATGAGCGCGGACGGCCGCGCCGCGTGGTTCTTCGGCTCGTACAACGGTTGCGTTATCGCGGCCGCGATGATCATCTTCGACCGTCATGCCGCGTATTACCACCAAGGCGCGTCCACTCACGAGTACCCGAAGATCACAGCCTCGTATCTTCTTCAGTGGCACGCAATCAAGGAAGCGAAACGTCGCGGGTGCGCTGTATATAATTTTTGGGGAATTTCATCTGAAGACCGTCCAAAGCATCCCTGGGCGGGACTTTCGCTGTTTAAAAAGGGTTTTGGCGGTCATGCGGAACCATACCTCCATGCGCAGGACTTCGTGATACACCCGCGGTACTGGTTTACGTGGGTGCTGGAGACGATTCGGAGGATCAGGCGAGGGTTGTAGATGCGTGGAGACGCGACAGGCGGCGCGTGAATAAACGAACGAAATTCGGAGGCTGTTTATCATGTCGACTTATCCGGTAGTTATCCGCGGGTCATTGTGGCACAATGCGCGTCATGAGGTTGTTTACGCGAAGATCGCTCGCCCTGCGGAGAGAGGAGGGGACCTTTGCGACCGATCGGTATGTAACCACGGCAAAACGACGTCGTACCGTTGTTGCGTTGCTGGCAGGCGCCTCCGTCGTCGGGTGGCTCTACGTTTTTTTTGGATCAGAAATTTTTCGCGTGGTGACGGTTGAAATACACGAGGTTCGAGATCTGGAAAGGGGAGAGGTGGTGAAGGAAGTGTTCGCATCGCTTGATGAGCGGGGGAGATGGCCGTGGAGCAGACGGAATCTCTTGCTCGTAGAGGCGGATGCGTTGGAACGTGATCTGGAAAAGCGACTGTACGCCGAACGGGTGGCTGTGGAAAAGTCCTATCCAAACGTTTTACGACTCAAGATTCGAGAGAGGCAGTCCACGCTCGTTTTGGTCTCTGATAATGAACTCTTCCTGCTTGATCGACGCGGCTTCGTTTCGAAACGCATGAGCGTCGAAGAAGAGAAAGAAATCCTCTCGCGTATTGCCAAGCCCTCCTCCAAATCCAACAACGATACGCCGATCCTAACGGTCCGCGCGATGTCGCAGGTTTCCGTGCCCGGCGAGCCGCTTATAGACGAACGGACCGTCCAGAGGTGGCTAGAGACCTTCCAGGAGCTCTCACGGGCAGGATTCGGATACCGGAATGCGATCCTGGAGTACGCCACGTCCACCGACCTCATTCTGAACATGTACGAGCCTTACGACGTCCATTTTGACCTTCTCGCGCCCATGCAGCCGCAGATCCAGAGCTTCTTTGCGTTCACGAAGGCGCTCGCGCCCGGCACGAGAATCTATTCGTACGTCGACGCGCGCATACCGGGGCGGATTTACTATAAATAGAACGAGCCCAGGTCGAAGCAGGACGATATGCCCAATTGAGTGTATTTCACGAATCCCTGTAATCAGGGTTCGTGAACGTCGAAGCAGGACGATATGCCCAATTGAGTGTATTTCACGAATCCCTGTAATCAGGGTTCGTGAAATACACTCTTAGTATCGTATAAGGTATATTGTGCGACACATAAGGATAAGCTTTAAACCACTCGTAAGTGGCTGAAAATTGGCTCGCCCACCAGATGATGGAAACCGCTCCTGCTGAATTGTGAAAGTCCCCTGCCCTGCCTGATTTCATCACTAAGATACCTGGCGACTATCGTTCGATGGGGATGAGAGTATTCAGGAGTGCACAGAGGCCGAGCGGACGGTTCTTTTGGAGATGGTAAGTAAGAACCCTCGTGTAGGTTTTACAGCTCCTTCTCGTTCCATTTTAGAATCGGTGCCTATATCCCCTTTCCCAGATCTTGAGCACGCCGTACCGGACCAGCTAATGTTAGCCCTCAGAACGGTCTCTTTTGGGGATGTGGCGCGTTTGAGATCCTGGCCAAAATCTATTTCAGCGATTGGTGGTATAGCATTTACAATAATTAAATCTTCATATCCACATTTCGATGAAACAGAGGTCGTGAATTTAATCGCAGCGCTTGATCCCTTGGTACCAAAGCATGAAAATGAGCCTTTAAAAACCACTGACGATCTGCTCGAAACATTGTCCTCCCTTCCTCCGGTGGTCGATACCTTTTTGGAGGAGATTGATCCAGAAAAAATATCGCCTCGAACCTTTGTCGCTAAATCATTAAGTTCAGATGGAGATTGGCTTGATAAAACCAATGACGCCGAAAAAGCGCATGAACAAATATTAAAAGATCTGGTGGTATATTTAAAAGGCAAAGGATTTAAGGTTTATAAAACGCGCAGTTTTGATTTATTTGCTGAAAAAGGAGATGCTCGTTTTCTTTGGGAGGTAAAAAGCGCCAATGGCATGAATTCAATCTCTCAAGGGGAAAAAGGGATTGTACAGCTTCTTCGTTATTCGGTCGCGCTGACAGATGCCAAATGGGAGAACGTTAAGTTTTTTTTGCTGTTGCAGGATTCTGGACAGAGAGCTGTGCATCAGTATCTATCCAAAATAGCAAAGCTGACTCGATCCGAGCTTTGGTTGTATGACGAAAAGAAGGCGTGGCCGAAAAGAGTTTTCAATTTAGGTCTAGAAAGCATCCCAAGCGCCTAATGTGACTTCCGTGGTGGATAGATCTGCTCTCACTCAGTGGTAGATGAATTCAAGTTAGCAATGCACCACTCCTGAAGCCTTGAGCTCTCGGAGCCGTTCATTGGGGCTTTGGTAGCCAAGACCCTTTCTCGGGCGATTGTTGAGCTTTTCCTGGATGACATGGATTTGGTGATGAGAGACTT
>DATMXG010000012.1:0-4186 GCA_035561755.1 Methylomirabilis sp. (SeqCode) | reverse complement strand
GATCAATGATCAGCGCGTATGGAAGCGTCGACGCTGACTCACGACCCCCGCTTCGCAGTTCTGCGGAGCGGGGGCTTTCAATATTTAACCCCGCAGCAACCCGATTACCGATTGCCGAAGCCTTTGGGCGAGTATCCACTTTTTATTGAAAACGACTTATGTGCTACTAGGTTTCGGCAATCGGCAATCGGGTCTGTACACGCAGGTTTCGGCAATCGTGCTCACTCCGGAGCTTGATATCAGGATTTCTTTTTGAGCACCTTCTTCAAATACTGTCCCGTGTAGCTGCTGCTATTTTTCGCGATGTCTTCCGGCGTTCCCTGTGCAACGATCCGACCCCCTTCATCCCCGCCTTCCGGACCGAGATCAATGATCCAGTCTGCGTTCTTGATCACGTCCAGATTGTGTTCGATCACGACCACGGAGTTGCCGCGGTTCACGAGCCGGTGCAGTACGTCGAGAAATTTCCGAATGTCGTCGAAATGCAGGCCGGTCGTAGGCTCGTCGAACAGATAGAACGTCTTCCCCGTATCGCGACGGGCGAGTTCGGCCGCAAGCTTGATGCGCTGCGCTTCGCCGCCGGACAAGGTGGTCGCACTCTGGCCGAGCTGGATGTAGCCGAGTCCAACGTCTTCGAGCACGCGCGTCTTGTCGTGAATGGGCGGGATGTCGGAGAAGAATCCATTCGCTTCTTCGATGGTCATGGACAGCACCTCATGGATATTCTTGTTGCGATATTTCACTTCAAGCGTCTCGCGACCGAACCGGCGTCCTTTACACACATCGCATTGGACGAAGACCGTCGGGAGGAAGTGCATCTCGATGGCAATCTGTCCGTTCCCTTCGCAGTGTTCGCAGCGACCGCCGGAAACGTTGAAGCTGAAGCGGCCTTTCGTGTACGCGCGGACCCGCGCCTCCGGGGTCATCGCGAACAGGTCCCGCACATGGTTCCAGATGCCTGTGTACGTGGCCGGATTGGACCGCGGCGTGCGTCCGATCGGCGACTGGTCCACATCCACGATCTTGTCGAGCCAATTGATCCCCTGGATGGACTTGTGACGTCCGGGTTCGACCAGCGCGCCGTTCAACTCACGCGCCAGCGCGCGGTACACGATGTCGATCAGGAGCGTGGACTTGCCCGAACCCGACACGCCGGTCACACACACGAACCGCTTCAAGGGGATTTTGACGCTGATGTTCTTCAGGTTGTTCTCAAGCGCGCCGCGGACTTCAAGGAAGGATGAAGCTTCCGTCCGACGCTTCTTCGGTATCGGAATCGCCATGTCCCCACGCAGGTACGCGCATGTAAGACTGTCCTTATGCTGCAGGATCTTCGGCATGGATCCGGCGGCCACGATTTCTCCGCCGTGCGTGCCGGCGCCCGGACCGATATCGACGAGGTAATCGGACGCGGAGATCGTGTCCTCATCGTGCTCAACCACGATGATGGTGTTGCCGAGATCACGCAGTTTTTCGAGCGTCTCAATGAGCTTGATGTTGTCGCGCTGGTGGAGGCCGATCGTCGGTTCATCGAGGATGTAGAGCGTGCCGACGAGTCGCGACCCGATTTGTGACGCGAGCCGAATGCGCTGCGCCTCGCCGCCGGACAAGGACCCGGCGATGCGATCGAGCGTGATGTAATGAAGTCCAACGTCTAGGAGGAACTGAAGGCGCGCGAGAATCTCGCGCAGAATCGGAGCGGCGATGGCCGTTTCCGTTTCGTTCAGGTTGAGCGCGGCAAAAAATCCATGTGCCACCCTGATGTTCTGACGGACTGCTTCAACGATATTCTTGCCGTGCACGATAACGTGGAGCGACTCTGCACGCAGCCGCGCACCCTCGCATGCGGGGCAGACCTCATCTGAGAACAGTTCTTTCGTGCCGAGTCCGTTGCACGCCGGGCACGCGCCGTACGGCGAGTTGAATGAAAACAGGCGGGGTTCGATCTCCGGGAACGCAAACCCGTCGTCCGGGCAGGAGAACCGGGAGCTCATGAGCATTTCGGAGCCGTCATCGAGCAGCGCCAAAACCGTGTCGTTCCCCCGCTCGAGCGCCATTTCCACTGCTTCGGCCAAACGCGACCGCATCTGCTTGTTCTGTTCCACGGGCCATCCGAGCGGCACGCGATCGATGATGAGCTCGATCGTATGCTGCTGGAACTTACGCAGGGCCACGCGCTCGCGCAGCGACACGACCGTTCCATCCACGCGTGCCTCGAGGAACCCGTCGTGATAGAAATCCTGCAACAATTGATGGTACTCCCCCTTCCGGCCGCGGACCGCAGGCGCCATCACCACAATCTCATTCTGCGCATGAGACGCTCCCTGCTTCGACGATGCGACTCCCCTGTCCTTTCGCTTCCGAATTTCTTCCGGATTTGCGTGGATATCCACGGTACGCTTCAGGATCGCATCCACGATCTGCTCTGACGTGAGCCGCTGAATCGGCTTGCCGCACACAGGGCAGTGCGGCTTGCCCACGCGCGCGTAGAGCACGCGCATGTAGTCGTAGATCTCGGTGATCGTGGCGACCGTGGAACGCGGATTGGCGCTGTGCGCCTTCTGGTCGATGGAGATGGCCGGCGATAATCCTTCGATCTCATCCACGTCTGGTTTGTCCATCTGACCCAAGAACTGCCTCGCGTAGGCGGACAAAGACTCGACGTAACGGCGTTGCCCTTCTGCAAAAATCGTATCGAACGCCAAACTCGACTTCCCGGAGCCGGACAAGCCCGTGAACACGATCATCTTATTCCGCGGGAGCTCGAGTGACACGTTCTTCAGGTTGTGCTCTCTTGCGCCCTTGATGATGATTTTGTCTTGCATACGTAAACCGTCCGCCGCTGCGGACCGTAGGGGGTAGGATAGACGGAAACGGACGGGGTGTCGACAGGATTCCAGAGTGGGGACTTGGAACTGGGCATTTGGAACTTCGACCCGCAGTCGTATTGGAGTTCAGACAAGTTCCCAACCCGCCCGCAACGCTTCGCGTAGCGATGCGGGCGGGTTCCCAGTTCCTCAATTCTTGCAGCCTGAAAACGCAGACTACTACGAACCGCGCGCCGTCACTCTTGCCTCGCATTCACTTCCCATGCACACTTCCATCCATGCTTCGTCGGATGCTCACCGTGCTCTCTGCGCTTGCCGTGGGCTTGGGCTTGATCCAACCCACGCTCGTCCTCGCGGCAAGACATCCCTCCACGCGGCTTGCGCTCAATATGAGCGTGGCCGAAAAGGTACGCGACTCGATCCCGCACGTCTGTTCGCTCCCCAAGGCCTCGCTCGCGGCGCCATGCCACGCCACGCTCCAGGGTTTAGTACGGATGGAGGTTCCGATGCCTCCCGTGCGGACCGGCACGCTCCGAATCAACGCGCGTCGTACACACGCTCCCGGATTACCCGCGTCGAACAGAATCCGCGCCCCGTAGGTCCGTATGTGGTATCGCGTCCCTCGCTACGCTCGGGATGACAAGAGCTACGACAAGCTTGTCATCCCGCCTGTCCTCCTTTGGCGGGAACGTAGCAAGGAACGCGCTGGCGTGTTTTCACGCTATCCCGTATCCCCCTCATGACAATTCATCTCACCATTCATCATTACACACGCTATGAGCATCCTCTCGCATGAAGAGCACCCGGCCGGCGGTCTCACCGGAAGCCCGAAGACCATGTTCTTCCTCGGTCTGGCCACCGGGGTCGGTTCCATTTCGGTCCTTGCCCTCGTCTTTCTCATGAGCCTCATGCTAAAGGGCCAGAGCCTCGGCGCGCTCGCGGCCGGCGGCTCGAACAACGGCGGCTTGCAGGTTGCAGCCGCGGCCCCGTCACCAAGCCCTTCGCCCGCAGACGATCAGCCCGCTCCCCCGTCTGCACCCGTGAAACCGATTGACGAAAAAACCGAATTCATCCGCGGCAATAAGAACGCCAAGGTGACGCTCATCGAATATTCCGACTTCGAGTGTCCGTTCTGCGTGCGTCATCTGGATACGATCAACCAACTCCTCACGGATTATAAGAACGACATCCGTCTCGTCTATCGTCACTTCCCGCTCTCATTCCACCCTGAAGCGCAGAAGGCCGCCGAAGCCTCCGAGTGCGCCGGTAAGCAGGGTAAATTCTGGGAAATGCACGACAAAATCTTCGAGGCAAATAAGGCCGGCACCATGGGCGTGCAGCGCTGGAAGGACGCAGCC
>DATMXG010000011.1:0-3545 GCA_035561755.1 Methylomirabilis sp. (SeqCode) | reverse complement strand
GGTGACGAACGTGGAGCTCCGCCGCGACGACCACTTGGCTTCCGTCACGGTTGTGGGCGACCAGCTGTCACTCGCCATCGGAAAAGGCGGGCAGAATGTGCGCCTTGCGGCAAAACTCACCAACTGGAAGATTACCATCATGGAAGAAGGCGGCAGGACCATGGCGGATTCGGATGTCGGAGAAATCGTCGTCCCGACCGCGACGGAATCCGCGCTCGACGAGAACGGCGAGAAGGCCGAACGGGCCGACGAAGCGGATGTGAAAGCGACAAAGGCTGAGGCTGACGGAGAGCCGCTTGACGGGAACGAGGGTAAATCCGAATGACGAATTCCGAATGACGAAACTCCGATCCAGAACGATTCGTCATTCGACATTCGAACTTCGTCATTAATCAGTTGATCAATATCGCGGCGACGCACGTATGTCGAATCTCTTCAACGAATATCTCACGAGGCCGATCCTGAATCTCCTTCTCTGGCTGTATGACGTTGTGCCCGGGCAGGATTTGGGTATCGCAATCATCCTTCTCACGGTTATCGTGAAGGGCGTTTTGTATCCGTTCGCCGTGGCACAGATCAAGCAGCAGCGTGCGCTTCAAACGCTTCAGCCGAAAATCGATGAGATCCGCAAGCGCCTCGCAACCGACAAGGAAGCGCAGGCCAAGGAGCTCATGGAGCTCTACAAGGCGGAGAAGGTGAACCCGGCAGCTTCTTGTCTTCCGCTGTTGATTCAGCTCCCGATTTTCATCGCGCTCTACCACGCGCTCGCGAGCGGTTTAAAATCGGAGGGATTCTCCATGCTCTACCCGTTCGTTCCGAACCCGGGCCAGGTGAACCCGATGCTTTTTGGATTCGTGAATCTTGCGAAGCCGAACTACGTGCTCGCCGTTATCGCCGGACTCATTCAGTTTTGGCAGACACGGCAGATCCTCATTCCGCCCGGTGCAGTTACGCCCCCGCCGGGCGAGGTCGCTGGCAAGGAAGGCGCGAAGGACGAGAGCATGGCCACCATGATGAACAAGCAGATGATGTACGTTATGCCTGTCGTGACCGTGGTGATCGGGTTCAGTCTGCCCGGCGGTCTCACGCTGTACTGGCTCACCATGAGCGCGCTCACCGTGCTCCAGCAGTGGTACATGCTGAAGAAACACCCCGTATCTTTAACGACGAATGCCTTGACCCCACCTCCTACAGCTCCGGCCAACCCCGCGTAGAATGACCAATGACCAAATCCCACTGACCAATACGGCATTGGTCATTCATTGGCGGGTTGGCACATCACCCCCAATGAGCTGCCGGCCCCCCCTCGAGTCATCCCAAACGAGTTGACGCCTCACCTCAGCTTCACCCAGAGTGAGCCGTCGTCTCACCCAAATGTCATCCCGAGCTCGTCGCCGCGTGAGGGTCGTACGAGTTCTGGGTTCCCTGGCGACGAGCTCGGGATGACGTCTATTTGGGGGGGGTGGCGGCTCGTTGGGGATGATGGAGAAGAGGACGAGGCGGCAAGCTCGGGATGACGTTTGGGTGAGGCGGCGGTTCGTTGGGATGTCATGGAATGTGGGGCAGCGCGGCTCGTACCCATAGAGCGACTTCGTTGCCACAGGGCTTGGCTTGGGATGACATTTATTCGGCGTCGCTCTATGCTTCCCGCATATGGTTGTCAGCACGAAACAGTTTATCGGTCTTCCGGTCGTAACGAAGAGCGGCACCGCCGTTGGAAAAGTCGCGGGGTTTGATATTGAGACCGATACCGGGCGCATCGCATCGCTTCGCGTGAAGGTGCGCGGTTTGGTTCCCGGACTCCTCGATCAGGAGCTCCTCGTGGCGTGGGGTCAGATCGTCGAAATCACGATTGCACAGGTTGTCGTTCAGGATGGAGTTGTGCCTATCGGCGGGCGTGTTCTCGCATCCCGACCGGCGCCAACGGTAGGAGTCCATATGAGGAACGCACCAGACGCATGAGCTACCAGGGCCGCATGCAATCCGCGCGGGCGGCCATCCTTCGGACCGTGGCCTATTTCGATGCGATCGAGTATGCGCCTACGTGGACAGAGTGTGCGGCCTGGTTCGACTGGACGGGGTCGCGCGGGTTCGAGGCCGACGCTCCTCCGACTTCGTCTGAATTACTGTCGGCGCGGGATGGTCTTGAATCGGATGGCCTCGTGGAGACCGGGTTCGGGCGGATCGCGCTTGGGGGCCGTCTCGCGCGGCTCGCCACGCTCGCCATGGAAAGGACAGTGCACTTCCCGCGCAAGGTTCGCCGCGCCAGGAGCGTCGCGCGCTGGCTCTTCCGCAATCACAACGTCCGCTTCGTCGCGCTCGCCAACACCACCGCGCTCGCGCACGCCCGCGATTTGGGCGACCTCGATTTTTTCGTTGTGGTGCGGCAGGGCGCAATCTGGTCTTCGCGGCTCGTCGGTTCCGGTCTGTACAAGCTTCTCGGGCGGCTCCCGGACGCGAAAGACCGCGAGGACGCCGTGTGTCTTTCGTACTTCGTGACGGACGACGCGCTCGACCTCTCCGCCCACACGCTCCCGGGCGATGATCCGTACTTCCGGTTCTGGTTCTTGTCGCTCCTCCCGCTTGCGGATGACGGCATTGGCCAGGATCTGTGGGACGCGAACCGCGCGCTCGTGTCCCGCCACCCCCGTGCGGAGCGGTGGATCGTCCCGCCGGATTTGGCCGTCAAACGGCCCCGACTCGGTCTGGTCGGGTTGCTGGGCATCGAGTCGCTCGCTCGTCGGTTCCAACTCGGCTGGTTCCCGGCGCACATCGTGGAGCGTATGAACCGAGATACGTCCGTGATCGTGAATGACCGCACGTTGAAGTTTCACGTGGATGACGGACGGGAGAGGTACCGGGCAGCGTATCAGGATCGTCTTCGTGTCCTCGGACTTGTATGAAATATATATCACGTGTCTTTGGTATTGCATGGCGCCTCGCTATCCTCGCGCTGCCATGGCAGACGCGCTGGATATTCCATGAGGGGTCGGTCGGCAGCTCCCCCTGGGAGCAGGGGACGGTGGCGGTGTACGCGTCGTGGGGCGTGTTACTGCTCGCGATCGGTACGGGACTCGCGGTCGCGTGGCGGAAGCGCTCGGACCGGGGAACTCGGAACTCAGGACTTGGACTACACGACGGCCGTAAGGTCCAAGGTCCTCATTCCAAGTTTCAGCTCGCAGCTGTCGCGTTCGCCGTCCTCCTTGCAATCTCTCTCTTCACGTCGTCCCGCACCGCAACGTTCCTCTGGTGGTCGCACGCGGTCATCCTCGGTCTGTTCGCTTGCACGCTCGTGCGGGCAGAGGTGGAGGCGACATCCGTCATGCGGTGGTTCGTCCTGTCGCTTATTCCGCACGCGGCGCTCGGGGTGTGGCAGTTTGCGCGCCAGGACATCATCGGATCCACGCTCCTCGGGATCGCCACCCAGCACCCGTGGACGTCTGGTGTTTCCGTGGTCGAACACGGCTTGTACCGCGTGCTCCGCGCCTACGGCGGGTTCCCGCACCCCAACGTGTTCGGCGGGTGGCTCGCAGTCGGGCTCACGC
>DATMXG010000010.1:0-21881 GCA_035561755.1 Methylomirabilis sp. (SeqCode) | reverse complement strand
CTTCGTGACGAACTCGGTCTTCGGTTCAACCACCGCGACCAACGCCTTCTACACGAACCTCTCTGCCACCAACTTCAATGTCACGAACTTCACCCCCACCAACATCACCTGGGTGAATGCCACGGGCACGAACACGACGAGCACGTCTCTCGGCGTCACAGGCCTTGCAACCATCCAGAGCCTCGTGGTCTCCGGCACCTCCACCCTCCAGAACGTCTCCTTCACCGGAGCCACGGGGACGAGCCTCTCGATCTCAGGTTTGACCCAGCTCGCAACCCTCACCTGGACGAATGCCACGGCCACGACCCTCGCACTCACGGGCGCCTTTAACGCAGGGTCCAGCACCGTCACCACCCTGAACTTCACGAATGCATCCGGTTCTGCGCTGAACCTCTCCGGTCCCTTCACCTTCGGGGGCGCAACAGGCACGAGCCTCTCGGTCTCCTCCCTCCTCGTTGGAGGTTCAACCGTCTGTCTCTCCTCCGGCACAAACTGCCCGGCATCCACCGAATCAGACACGTTCCAGACGGTAACAAACCGCGGCAACCAAACAACGACAACCATTCAATTCGCCGGCGGCACTTCGACGGGAAATTTCATCGTGTCGAGCGGCAGTCGCTTGGGCATCGGTATATCTGCCCCCGGATCAGCAGATCCAGACTCGATGTTATTGCTTGATATCGAAGGCGCATCGAACACCATTGTGGGCGCGAGGATTGCAAATACCGCAACGGGGACAGCGGCTACAACCGAGATCCGGGTATATAACGATAGTGGAGTAGCAGGAACTCTTTTTGCCTCAAACAGCCTTTATTCAGATTTTTCAGACATCGCAAATTCATTCGGCATCGCAACGATCGCAACGGGGTCGCTCATCATGGCTAATTTGGGCGGCGGCTCAATTCAGATGAAGACGCTCACGGACCTTTTGTCTGGAACGGCGGCGCTCTCAGTGCGCGGTTCTGGAACGTATGAAGGTTATGTCGGCCTCGCCACAACCACGCCATTCGAACGATTGACCGTCGCGGGAAATATTTATGCCACAGGCACGATCTACCTTGCGGGCAACGCGACATCAACGTTTTTGGGCTCCGTTTCCTCCACGAATGGCGAATTTTCGAATCGCCTCACCGTCGGCGGCATCCTCGTCTGCCTCGCAAACGGCACCAACTGCCCGTCGGGCATCGTCGAAACCGACACCTTGGCCTCCGTCACCCAGCGCGGCGCCACAGCCACCACCACCGTCACCCTCTTCGGCGGCCTCCTCACCTCCTCCCTCACAGCCACAGGCTCATACTCCTTCATTGACGGAGTTGAGAGGAACGCCACCAGCGTGAACATCGCCACCACGAACCTCACGGTGACGGGGACCTCCAACTTGAACCTCGTCACCTGGAACGGGGCCACGGGCACGAATCTCTTCGTCTCAAACACCCTTGGCGCCGCCACGGGCAGCTTCACGAACCTCACGACATCGAATTTCACCGCCACGAACGCCACGACCACGAATCTCACGGTCACGGGGAATCTCACGATGCCAACCGGGTCGACCCTGGCTGTCACAAATATCACTTGGGTGAATGCCACGGGGACGTATACCACCACTACCAATCTCTACGTGTCCGGGCTGGCGCAGTTCTCCGGTCCGATGTTGTGGACGAATGCTACCGCCACCACGCTCGCACTCACGGGCGCCTTTAACGCAGGGTCCAGCACCGTCACCACCCTGAACTTCACGAATGCATCCGGTTCTGCGCTGAACCTCTCCGGTCCCTTCACCTTCGGGGGTGCAACAGGCACGAGCCTTTCCGTCACGAATGCGTACGTGAACGGTCAGACGGTCTGTCTCACGAACGGCATTAACTGCGCCGTGCTAGGTAGTGATGATTGGACATACAGCGCCACGAACGATTTCGTGCGTCCGAACACAAACACGACCGGTCTCGTGCTTGGTGCCTCGACCGTGGCGAATGCGCCCTATTGGTTCCGGATCGACAGCACATCGAGTCGCGCGTACTTCGGCGCATTTGGGTCGAGCACCAACGTCGTCATCGGCGGTCCCACGTCCACCATACGGAATCGGGCGTTCCAGTTGAACGGGGACGATCTCTTTGTTGCAGGGAATATCGGCGCCGCATCGTCCATTTACACAAACGGCGCGTTCGTGGCCGGAGGAGGCACCACGTACTACGGCGAGGGCTTCCTCTCAAGCACCGGAACCTTCGTGATTTCCGGCGAAACGGGCATCACACTCTCGCCGCTCGCCGGCCAGCTCGCGTTCGCGCCAAGCTCGCTCATCGTGTCGTCAACGGCACACATTCTGCCGTCCTCCGATATCACCTACAACCTCGGGCGTCCCGATCTCCGCTGGCTTGGTCTTGAGGCATATAACGTTACGAGCACGAATGCCACCACCACGAACCTGTTCTTCCAGTACGCATCAGGCAGCAACCTGCTCGCAGGGACGATCAATACAACGGGAATCACCTGGCAGTATGCGACCGGAGCCTATACGACGACCACATACCTCGGTGTTACTGACGGTTTGACCATCCCGTCGGGCGGCGCCATCGAGAGCGGCGGGGCTATCATCATGACGACGGCGCCGCTCGTGACATCCACCGGATGGATCGTCGCAAATAATACGAGCACGGGGCTTGAATCAATCCGGTCGCTCCAGGGATTCAACAATTTCCTCTACGCCGGTGCCGGAGATGGCACTGGAGACGGCGATGTGTTCGTGTGCGATCCGCTCATTGCCGGAGACCGGAGCATCTGCGACAGCGCACTCGACTGGGCAACATCTACGGACAGCGCGAGCGCGAGTCAGGTGATGAGTATGGCGGTGTACAACAAAAAATTGTACATCGGCCAGGGTTCCGGCGCGGGACTCGGGGTCATCCGGTACTGCGATCCAGCACTCACGGGCAACCCCGCGAAATGCGAATCCGGCGATTGGGCCACGGCCACCTCGACGGGGTACCAGAACGTCCGTTCCATGTCTATCTACAACGGGTTCCTGTATGGAGCCGTCGATAACAACTCGTCGAACCAGACGGCGCTCGTGATTTGCCAGCCCGCGAATGCAGGAAGCGCGAACGACTGCGACAACACGGCTGACTGGACGAGCGTGAACGCCTTAGGCGCCTCCGGGTACGACCAGATCCCCGCGCTCGGCGTGTTCCTGAACCGTCTCTACATTCTCCCGGGTGCCACCGCGACGGATGGCGACGTTTGGTCGTGCAACCCGTCGGTGGCGGGCAACCCGTCGCTCTGTGATAACGCGAGCGATTGGACCATGTCGGTGAACGTTTCCGTGTACGAATCGAATGAGAGCGCGGCGGTGTACAACGGCCTGCTCTACACAGGAAAAGGGAATGGAGGGACGCATGGCGATCTTACACAGTGCAACCCCACGAACGCGGGGGTGCAGACTGTATGCGACAGCACGAGCGACATTTCCACTGTGATCGACAAAGGCGGCACGTTTGAGCGGGTGAGCGCGCTCACGAGCTTTGATGGGAGCCTGTTCATCGGGTACACGGGAGGAACGGGTGACGGCGACATCGATGAACTGCGCGGGTCGTTCGTTACCACCACGGACACCGGCACCGGGTATGAGGCGACCCACGCGTTCGCAGCCTTCCAGGGGGTCATCTACGCGGGTCGCGGCACGTCGTCCGGCGACGGCAAAGTGTTCTACTACCGCAAAGACCGCCTCGTGTCCCAGACCCTCCAGTTCCAGGCGGGGTCGTCCACGGGCAACTTCTGGTTCTCTCAGGAATCTTATAACCAACAGGGTGAAGGATCGGTCGCGGAGACGCTGTCGGGCGTGTTCAAATTGTCCCATGGGCTCATTACGGAAGCGGGCGCATACGACATCGCAGAAATGTATCCGGTCGGCGACGTCAATCTCTCCACGGGGGACGTGGTGGTTTTCTCCACGTCCACCCCGAATGCCGTTGAGCGTTCGATGACGGCTTATGACGCGCATGCCTTCGGCGTGGTGTCCAACAACCCCGCGTTCCTTATCTCGTCCAAGAACAGGACGGGCGAAGTGCCTATCGCAATCGCCGGGCGCGTCACCGTCAAGTTCAGCGCGGGGAATGGGGCGATCAACGTGGGCGATCCGCTCACCACGGCCACATCCACCGGTTACGCCATGCTCGCGATCGGTCCCGGGCCCATCATCGGGCGCGCGCTCGTGGCATTTGACCCTGTTACTGTCGGCCAAACCACAACGTCGCTCCTCATGGTGGTTCAACCGGGGTTCTACATCCCGTCCGAGGAGGGCAAGCTCTTCACGGAAAACCTTTCCGCGCGTGACTACCTGCAGGTGGGTGTTGATGGCGTGGAACGCGTTGGCGCCTCCGCGGTTGCGCAATTCCAGGGTGCGACGGACACGTATCTCCAGGTGAACCTCCAGAACGCTTCCACGGGCACCACCGCATCGGGCGACTTCGTGGTGACGGCCGACAACGGAGACGATTCCACGTACTACATCGATATGGGGATCAACGGGTCTGGGTACGACAACCCCGACTATTCGATCGGTACCGCGAACGACGGCTACCTCTACGTCCACGGCGGCAACCTCACGATCGGCACGGCGAGCGCCACGGACCTCATCTTCCACACGGGCGGCACGCTCGCAGAGAACGAGCGCATGCGCATCACTACGGACGGTTTCGTGGGGATCGGGAAGTCTGATCCGACCGAAGCGCTGGAAGTGAACGGCACGGTTTCGACCACGGGAATGCTCGTGAACGGCGTGGCCGTGTGCCTCGCAGACGGCACGAACTGCCCGGCGTCAGGCGGTTCCGACGACTGGGCGTATAGCCTCACGAACGACTTCGTGCGTCCGAACACCAATACGACGGGCCTTGTTCTCGGCGCCTCGACCGTGGCGAATGCGCCCTATTGGTTCCGGATCGATAGCACATCGAGTCGCGCGTACTTCGGCGCATTTGGGTCGAGCACCAACGTCGTTATCGGCGGTCCAACGTCCACTATTATAAACCCGGCATTCCAGTTGGACGGGAACGACTTGTTCGTCGCGGGGAACATTGGGTCGGCTTCTTCCGTGTACACGAATGGTACATTTTTCGCAGGCGGTGGCACCACGAGTTATGGAGACGGTACGATCATGAAGGATGACGGAGACTTTGTGATCGCTACGCCGGTGGGAGATATCTCGCTGCAACCGGGACTGGGATTTGTGAGATCCGACGCAACGCTCGATGGACCGACCGGTTTCCAGGTATACAATGCCGCAAATTCAGCTGATGCGACGGCGCAGTTCATGGTTAGCGTGGGCGGGACCATGCGCGGCGGGTTGGCTGGCCTTAGCGATAATTATACGAGCCTCCCGGGCATTTCAAATTCGATCTTCATGTACGGCTTAACCACGGGTACGGTCGGACTCGCGTCTATCGGCGGCGGTAACATCCAGCTCAAGACTCTGACGGATATGGTCGGTGGGACGGCGTCGGTCTTCATTGAAGGGTCCGGGGCGAATGAGGGGTACGTGGGCATTGGCACGTCCGCTCCAACCGAGCGGCTCACCGTGGCGGGCAATATCCTGTCGCTCGGCATCGATACGACCAATGCCACCTCCGTGAACGCCACTGCCACGAACCTGTTCGCGTCACTCCTCACGTTCACGAACGCTTCCGGGTCGGTCGTCACCACCACGAATTTGGCGGTGAACGCCATTTCGAACGTTTCTACGATCAGCGGGCCTGCTACCACCACCATTACGGCGACAGACGGGGACCTCCTCCTGAAAGACAAGAACCTTACGAACGCCATTGCTCTCTCTCAATCCGGCGAGACGGAGCTCGATTCTACTTTCACGGCGGAATCCATCATCGGGGCCTTGAATGAGCTGAAGCGAAACCCGGTGATCACGGTGTCATGGTCCGATACCGCCGCGCACGCAAACGGCGAGCAGATGAAGATCCATAACGGCACCTCGGCGGACAAGGGGTACAACATGCCGTTCGGGGGGACCATGCGGCGCGTCTCGGTGGCGGCGGATACCGGTCCAACGGCAGCCGATGAAACGTTCGCCATCCGCGTGTCGAACGGCGTGGTCGCCACATCAACGTGCAGCGTGATACTCGAGGTGAGCGCCTCAAGCTCATGGGCCACGTGTTCGGATACCTTCGCCGCCAGTTCGTCTTTGAGCGCCGTGGGATCGTTCACGAGCGGGGTCAGTGCGGCAGATGCCGTCCTCACGCTCTTCCTTGAGCTCTCGAATGCCGGCGTGGACATCGCCGAGTACTACCCCACAGACGACCAGACGATCGGCTGGGGCGACGTGGTCGGCATCGATCCGGATCACGATGAGCACGTGGTGAAGTCACCCGGCCCCGCGAACGCCATCGGCATCATTTCAACGAGTCCGGGTAAGGTGCTTGGTAAACCGACGCTCGACGGCCGGCTCGTGGCGCTCAAGGGTCGCGTGCCGGTGAACATCGCGCCCGACTCCGAACCGATCCGCCGCGGCGACTGGCTCCGTGCGTCGAAGACGAATCCGGGGAAAGCCGAACGCGCAACGTCCGCCGGCTACACGATCGGCCGCGCGCTCTCGAACTGGGATCCGCTCGCGGAGGGTGAAGAGCCGAATCCGCAGGATCCGTTCCGCATGTCGGTGATGGCCTTCACGGAGAACATGTACTACATGGGTCCCGAGCCGGTGGCCACGTCCACCGATTCCGGCCTCGACGTACCGCCCGTGCTTACCGAAGCAGACAAGGAGCAGGCGTTGTCGCGACGCGACCCGTCCGCGCGCATCGCCGTTACAGGCGACGGCGGCGCCATCGCCCGCGGTGACTTCCTCGTGATGAGCGAGGACGGAAGCCATGCCGTGCGCGCCGATCGCGGCCAGGTGGTGGGGATCGCGGCGGAATCGTTGTCCGGATCTGGCAAACGCAAGATCGGATACGCCCCGTACTTCGTGTTCATACCGTCTGAGGATGAGGCGTTGTACAAAACGGCTGCGTTGTCATCGAGCAGCACGACCGATGCCTTCGCAGACGATGGTCTCCCGGTGTCCGAAGCAACCACCACGCAGGGCGTCAGCGTTGCGACGGACGTAGTTACGAGCCCGGATATCTGGAGCGTGTCGGTGGAAGGCGCCGCAGTCTTCGAACGGCCCGTGGTGGTGAAGGAAGCGGCCGAGTTTCGGAACACGGTCGTCGTCTTGAAACACCTGTATCAGGGCGAGGACGCGGCCGGGTACGCCAAGCTCCTCGCGGGCGACAAGATCGTGGAGGTTAGATTCCGCGACCACTACCTGTTCCCGCCGGTTATCACCATCACGCCGCACAGCGACGTGCCCGGCCGCTACTGGGTGGAGCGGTCCAGTGAGCTTGGGTTCACCATCCGCCTGTCGGACGCCGACCCGGACCGCGACATCACGTTCGCCTGGGCCGTGACGGCCGTGAAGGAACCCGTGCTCTACATTTCGGATGGCACGTGGGGCAAGGCGGCGGTCGAAGACACGTGGCGCGGCTCCGCGCCTCCGGCAGAAGAGACGCCCGCGGCGGTTCCCGTCGACGCCGCACCTCCAGCCACGGACAGCGGCGGAACGGACAACTCATCCGGCGACGAACCTGCGCCTGCGGACGCGGCCGGCGACTCGACGGGAGAGCCGGCACCGGTCTCCGATAGCGATTCGTCCGCACCGGGAATTACGGTTGATACGCCTGCCGAGACGGGGGTGAGCAGCGTCTTCAGCGAACCGCCGCCGCTCGGGAGCGAACCGATCCCGCCGATGTAAGAAGGGGGTTTGACTCGGAACAGATCGCTGCGCGGGTACCGGTTGTCGGGTGTCGTGGGAGATACGACCACCGACAATCGGTACCCGACGCCCGGAATCCGTCAGAAAAAAACAAATATCCGTCGCATCGTGCGGGCCGGGAGATGGCATGGTTCTTCCTTCCTCCTGCCTCCTCACGACCCGCACGATGCGACGGATCTGAAGCGCTCATGAGCAGGTCGGTTTAGAAAAGACAGTGGCAGAGATCTTGTCATCCCGAGGAGCGAAGCGAGGACGGGGCTCACATAAAAATACAAACGTCCGTCGCATCTCGCGGGCCGGGAGCAAGCATGGTTCCTTCCTTCCTCCTGCCTGTTTCCGACTCGCGAGGTGCGACGGACGCACTTAGTATGCTATGATACACCCACAAAAGAATTTATGATACGCAAACCCTCCGCTCTAACGTCAAAAAAATCGGCGCCCACCGTTACTCCGAGCGCAGCGAGGGGCGCGCCCGCCTCCACGCAGCGGTTTTTCGGCCGCCCGATCGTGGTTCTCGTGATCGTCGCAGGCATGGCCGTCACGGCCGCGTACCTCTGGATCACCCAGCCGAAACAGGTTGCGATTCCGACTGCAGGTGCCACGGCGGAAACGTCGCCGGAGATCAAGAAGGAAGTGGAGAGCATCATCGACCGCGTGGCGCGGCACATGGTGGTGAACCTGAACGAGCAGCCGTACGTGGCGAACATCAGCGACATCGAATCCGTACGGCAAGCGAACCCTGCGTTCTATAAGGACGCCGAGGAAGGGGACAAGGTGCTCATCTGGAGCGACAAAGCCATCATCTACTCGCCCACGAAAGACCGGATCGTGGCCGTGGTTGCTTCGCTTGCGCCGCCCTCCGTGTCGCCGTCATCCGCAGCCACCACCACCGCAGCGACGCTCGAAAACGTGACGATCGAAGTGCGGAACGGTTCGGGCAAAGCCGGAGAAGCGAGTCGCATGCGCACGAAACTGAAAGATGCCGGGCTCACCGTGAGCCGTGTTGGTGACGCCGTGAGCCGACCAGACGCCACGATCGTGATCGACCTCACGAACGGCCAGTCGCCAAACGCGCTCGCAAAGGCGCTTGAGATCACGGGCGGCAGCGCAGGGCCTGTGCCGGAACACGAGCCGGCAACGAACGCGAACATCCTCGTTATCATCGGAAAGTCATCGGTCCAGTAGGTTCGTATGAACAATTGGCTCCGGCAATCCATCGTACACGCGGTCGGTTTCTTCGTAGCCGCCACGCTCGCGCTTGCGTCGTACGAGTTCGTGATCAAGCCGCAGGCGGTCACGTCCGCGCCGCGTGAAGGCCTCTACGGCGCGTTCCTCACGAACGGCCAGGTATACTTCGGGGTCATTGAGCGGGATTTCGGCGATCGCGTCGTGCTCGTGAATGTGTTCTATCCTAAGGCGCGCAGCGGAGCCGTTGCCGAACCGTCGCAGCAGGACGATCTGCAGCTTATTAAGCTCGGGAACGAGCTCTACGCGCCGGAAGACCGAATCGAAATCAACGCGAAACAGCTTTTGTACCTGGCAAAGCTCAAAGACGACGGCAAGGTCGGAAAGGCGATCAGGGAGTACAAGCGGTAGGGCGGCTTTCGTCTCAGAGGAGGAGCGCAGCCGCGCTCCTGTGCGGACGACCCCGCCTGCATGCAGGCGGGGTCGTCCGCACGACAAGCCGCGAGATATGTTGGTCGACGTGTGTCGCTCCACGTAGCAACAGCTGAGTTATCCACAGTGAATCTACAAGATGTCCATGTGAAAATCGCCTCTCAACAGAGCGGTGTTTTTAGTATTTCTGTCACTTCCAGTCCACACGAGGTACGATGGGTGCACGGTTGCGACACGACCGCTTGGTCGCTCGTAACCGAAAAAACACATATGAAATAGCAAAAACAGCACGACGCCCGTCGTGCCCCATCGGGACGTTGATCGTCCCAGCACGGAGCCTCGTATAGCTCCGCGACCAGCATCTGCGCCATTGGGTTGGTAGCAGATGCTGTTTTATTTAGGAGGGGCGAACGTTTCGTCCATCTCTACCTACGCTCGTGCTATCCCGAATCAAGCCGTCACCACCCTCAGACGTCATCCCGAGCTCGTTATCGCCCACATAAATCATCATCCCCAACAAGCCGCTTTCTCCCCCAAACGTCATCCCGAGCTCATCCTCGCCCACACAAATCGTCATCCAGAGCGAGTCGCCACTTCCCCCAAACGTCATCCCGAGCTCATCCTCGCCCACACAAATCGTCATCCCGAGCGAGTCGCCACCTCACACAAACGTCATCCCGAGCGAGTCGCCGCGTGAAGGTTGCATGAGCTCTGGGCTACCTGGCGACGAGCGAGGGACCTCTGCACGCCACGAGAGTTGTTTCATGCACGCAGCCACCCGTCTTCCTCGACTCAAGGTTTGATTGATGTGTACGTAACGCATGTGGCAACACACGACACGAGCCATGGAAGGGAAGATACGTCGTGCATGAGAGTGACGCGTGTAGCCCAGCAGAGGTCCCTCGCTCGTCGCCAGGCCACCTCATGCTTCTGCGACCTCAACGCGGCGACGAGCTCGGGATGACGTTTGTGTGAGGTAGCGGCTTGTTGGAGTCATGTGATTAGAGAGTTCTAGTCGGTTGTACTTCGTGTTGTATGCAGTCGGTCTGTTTAGGCTCTCGCTCGTCGCCAGGCCACCTCATGCTTCTGCGACCTCAATGCGGCGACTCGCTCGGGATGACGTTTGGGGGAGGTGGCGGCTCGCTCGTGGTGACCTCAATTGGGGCGATTCGCGCACGTGTGGTGACGGAATGAGAGATCGGGATGACAATATCGTTGCCATGCGCGTATGATGGCTTCTGTTTCAACATGAGAATCATCACCGACCTCCATCTCCATTCCAAGTACTCCCGTGCGTGTTCGAAGGAGCTTACGCTGCCGAACATTGCGAAGGCGTGCGAGCGGAAGGGGATTCAGATGGTCGGCACGTCCGACTTCACACATCCGGCGTGGCGCGCGCACATTGGAGAGGCGCTGATCGAGGCTGGTGAGGGAACGTTTCGACTCGCCGACGATTCGAGCGCCACTTCATTCATCCTCGCAACGGAGCTTTCAAGCATCTACAAACGGAACGACAAGACGCGGCGGGTTCACAACCTCGTTCTGTTCCCGGATCTCTCGTCCGTGGACCGGTTCATCGCGGCGCTCGAGGTCCGCGGCGCGAACCTCAAGAGCGACGGCCGGCCGATCCTTGGAATTGATTCCGAAGACCTCCTGAAGATGGTTTTGGACGCTTCGACGAACGGGCTCCTCATCCCTGCGCATGCCTGGACGCCCTGGTTTTCCGTGTTCGGGTCCCAGTCCGGTTTCGATGCGCTTGGTGAGTGCTTTGGAGAGATGACGAAGCACATCCACGCCATCGAGACCGGCCTCTCGTCCGATCCGGCCATGAACCGGCGTCTGTCGGCACTGGACGACGTGTTGCTTGTCTCGAATTCGGATGCGCATTCGCCAGACAAGCTCGGGCGCGAGGCGAACGTCTTTGAAATGGAACGCCCGTCATACGTCGAACTGCGGCGCATTCTCGTGGAACGCGACACGTCGAAGTTCATTGAGACCATCGAATTCTTCCCCGAAGAAGGGAAGTACCACGCGGACGGGCACCGCGCGTGCCGGTATTGGTGCCTGCCGGAAGAAACGAAGAAACGGAAAGGCGTCTGTCCGAAATGCGGCAAGCCGCTCACGGTCGGCGTGCTCTCCCGCGTGGCCGAGCTCGCGGATCGCGCGCCGGACCCGTCGGTCGCGAAGGCGCGCGGCCCCTCGGTTCCCCCCCGTTTCGCTCCAGGTCACTCAGGGCAGGCTCAGATCCGCGCGGCTGTGCCCTACCGCTCCATCGTGCCGCTCGCGGAACTGGTTGGCGCAGTGCTCGATGTAGGCGCGTCGTCGAAGAAAGTGGCGAAGATCGTCGCCGATCTCGTTACCGATGGCCGCACGGAATTTGGCGTGCTCCTCGACGACCCGGAAGCCGTCCTCTCGTCCGCAGCGCCGCCGAACGTAGTCGCGGCAATCCTAGCTATGCGCCGCGGGGAGGTGACCGTCCGTCCGGGCTATGACGGCGAATACGGCCAAATTCAGCTCAACGTAGGTAAAAAATAGGAACAGGGGAAGATCGTCATGTAGTTGGTTAAGCAAGGCGTATGAGTTTATGAGTGGACGGAAGACGAATGGTTACAAATTTCGTTCCTCGCGGAGTATATCCCTCGGCTCCGCTCGGGATATACTCCGCGAGGAGCGAAAAAGAAAACACCTCGTGTACAGGACGAGATGTTTTCAGGGCATGAGCGCATTAGCGCTTCTTCTTCGTTGCCTTCTTCTTGGTCTTCTTCGCGGCCTTTTTCTTCTTTGCCATAGTGCCACCTCCCTTTCGTATGATGTCGTCCCGCCAACGGCGGAATCGATGATTCGCAGAGGTTCGTCTCGAGGAGACGCTGCGAGGATCACGAGACTATTGTACCACAATCCGACAGCGTCAAGAAGATTTCGAGTATATGTCAAGCGATGTGGAGCGCATAAACAATTCACGCGATTACGCATCACAGAGCTACAGTCGCGAATCGTGTCGACGCTCGATACGAACATTCGCATGACGTCAGATTCATAAATCGTACAGATGACGCGCGTGTAAATGGCGAAAATTCCGCGTAGCCAAGAGAAATTTTGTTGATTTTGTGCGAAGGAGCGCGTTCGTCATGCGTATGCTTCCCATACGCCGCATGAATGAACCGTGTGATACATGATCACGCAGATGAGAAGACGCGCGACGCTTGTCGTGCCCGATGAAGATGTGATTCTGTGCCCTGTGGATAACTTTTATTGCGTGCCTCCCAGTGAGTTTAAAATCTTATGTGCGGTACAGTTTCCGTTAATCGTTCATCGCGGATTTATTTACGGCATGACGAAACGTCAGGAGCAGACACGAAATATTATGTGCGGGGGATTCGAAGCGTGTCGTGCGTCTTCTCCAACAAGCCGTCCTTCACGAGCCGATCGATCATCGCGGAGAGCCATCGTCCGTCGTTGCGCGGGACGAATGTATCGTCGATCGTTGCTCCAAGCGAGCGGAGTCCATGTGTTCCGCGGTCCCGTACTGCGCGCAGAATTCGTCCGCGGTAGATGCGATCCGGGTATCGTTTGTTCGCGTGCCGGCGTTCCGTCGATATTGTTCGGGGTTTCGTGCCTGCGCGGCCATTCAGGAATTTCGGCGCTGCACGGCACGCGTTTCGGAGCGGACAGGCGGCGCAGTCCGGACTCGTGGGCGTGCAGACGGCTGCGCCAAGATCCATGAAGGCTTGCGGGAGCATCCAGACCGCATCTGTATTCGGAACGACGCGCTCGAGCGTTCGTTCGAGACGCGGGTCGTCGCAGATCGTCGGGTATGCGACACCGAGGAACACGCGCCCGGCGACCCGACGCACGTTCGTGTCGATCGCGACGACGCGCGCGTGCCGCGAGAACGCATGGACCGCGGCCGCGGTGTACGGACCCACGCCCGGAAGCGCGCGCCATGCGTCTACGGACATCGGGACGCGTCCTTGAGTGATGACGCGACGCGCCGCTTCCCGGAGCTGGAGCGCGCGTCGGTTGTATCCGAGTCCGGTCCACGCATCGATGAGCGCGACCGTCTTTGCGCGCGCGAGACTCGTCCATGACGGAAAACGCGTGATCCACCGTGTATAAAATGGGATGACACGCGACACCTGCGTCTGCTGGAGCATCACTTCGGACACGAGGATCTTGTACGGATCACGCGTGCTTCGCCACGGCAGGCGGCGCTTGTGGTGGGCATACCACGTCAGGAGCTTCGTGACGCGCGCGTCGGTCATACGATGGATTACAAATTACGAATGGGATCATACGGATGTTACCTATTACAAATGAATACGAATTTACATTCAGATTTGTAGACATGCGTAATTCGTAACATCCGTATGATCCCATTCGTAATTTGTAATCCTAATCTCGGAACTCCAGTGTGCCGAGTAGCCGCTCAAACCCGTTCCCGCCCCCCAGCGTTCCCGGGTCTTTGATCCAGATGAGGTGCGTGCTCGACGCTGATTCCTGCACGCGCAGCACCGCCACCCGATCGTTTGCGCCCGTGAGGGCTCCGATCCGGCCCAGGAGGAGCCTGCCATCTGCGACGTACGATAGGTTTGTGCTCGTAGCGAGCGCGGTGTCGAGTTCCCGTTCCAGACGCGCGTTATAAGGAGTCACGGACAGCCAGCGTGCATCGGTGAGGAAATCAGCAAACGTTTTTTTCACAGACGTGAGCGAGCGAGCATCGTCTGATTCAACGGTCGTACCCGGAGGGAGTGAGAGTCCAAGCCCTTGCGGGAGCGATACGACCGGCTGCCAGCCGCGGAGTTCTCTCGCGGAGGGCACGGCGAGCCGCTTGGCCGTTGCCATGAGTTCACGCTCCTCTACCACGGCCTGCAAAATACGTTGAGCCTTCGCAACCTCATCGTTCGCATCTTCCACCTTCTTGTTCGCCTCGTCCGCGAACCGCCGCTTCTCCTGTTCCGCCCGATCCGCGGCCGCTTTCGCCTGCGCGGCCTCGGTTGCCAGCCGCTCGCGGTCGTCGTTCGCAAGCTTCAAAAAGACTCCCATCCCGATCGCGGTCGCGAGCGCACCCAGGAGAACGGCCAGGAGGACGGAGGTCACGCGTCGCATAGTGGGTGCAGTATAGACGGGACGGGCGGAAAAAAGGAGGGGCGAAGAGAAAGTTCAAATTTCAAAGCTCAAATGTCAAATCAATGTCTAAGTCAAAATGTCCAAGACGCCTCCCTCCGGTGTTGACATTCAGGCTTTGACATTGATTTGACATTTGAGCTTTGAAATTTGAACTTCCGTTAGCGGCTGGCAAGAAAGTCGCGCAAGCGTTCCTTCGCGTCCGTATCGTACGCGAGCGCCACGACCGCGAGCATCACTTCCGCCTGGCGCAGTTCGCGGCGCAGGCACATACGCACCGCGTCGTTCCATGGCGTGCGGAGGATCTCGATTCGTTCGCCGGGATCGAGGTGCCGTTCCTTTACATGGTCATGGAGGTCCGTAGCCACGAACACCGTTTGCGCGAATCGTGCCGAGCCGCGGTGTTCGGTATACCGGAACGGCCAGATGCGACCGATCGTGAGACCCGTTTCTTCGAGGAACTCGCGCCTCGCTGCGTCTTCATGCGATTCTCCCTCGTCCACGCGGCCGCCCGGGAAGTCCAGAAACGCCGTTTCGCGCCCGGACTGCTCCTGCCGCGTGAGCAGGACCGTCTCCGCATCCAAAAATCCGATCGTTGTGACCGTATCCTGCCGTGTCTGGCACTCGTAGAGCGCGCGAGCGCCGTCGTACTGCTCCTGATCCCATTGCCAGATGTCGAAGAGGACGCCGTTGAACACGCGTTTTGCGGACGGAGGGACGGGGACGGGCATAGGATGATTCGCAGTAGTATGGTACGCCGATTTACAAAGGTAAAGGCGAAAGTCTTGAATGAATCGGATAAATATGTCATAGATTTTACGGCACATTCCACGAAAAGGCAGGTTGCATGAGCGGTTTGAACAGACTCACCATCGACGAACTGTACGCGTTCATGCGGGCGTTGGACCGAAGCGGCGTGACCCCGGACGTCATCCGGAGCGTTGCGGCCGATGAAACGTTGGCGGTCAGCATGGTCTTGGGCTATGAGCAGGAACGGGTGCGACGGGCCGAGGAGCTTCGCTTCCATCGCATGCTTTTCACCCCGCCGGTTTATCAACTCAAGACCGTGCGAATGTGGAACGTCGAACGGAATTGGGGGTTTACGGACGAACAATTCCGTGCCGCAGCCTCCGTCATCCCCTCCGTTCCAGACCGGTATCTCGTCGGTGCGGTGCTTATTCCGCATCTTGGCACCGTCCAGCGAACGCACGATGAGCTCTGGGCTATGGCCGCGAGTCGCCATCCCCAATCCGATCTGTGGGATCGGTTCGAACCGGATTCTCAGGAAATCGACGGCGAGACGCGTCATTTCGGCGTCGAGCTCGCCTCCGGGCAGGAACACGCCCCCGGTTTGCGCTGGGAGGTTATTGACTTCGGATCGCACGTCGGCAAAGCGGTCACGGACATGGCGGGACGTCCGCTGCCGCATGCGGGCATTCTCGCTGCGGCCGCACTCCATCCGGAATGGGTGGCCTACATGGACGGCAACCGCGTGCCGTTCGTGTGGCTCTCCGGTTACGTTGTGACGGGCGATTCCAGCGACGCGTTTGGTAACGTGCCGACCTTGTCGCTCGAACCGTATGCCGGCAAGCCCATGCTCCGGCGGATGCACGATGATGGACGAAAAGGAAAGCCCACGTACGCGGTCCCCACGTTTCACCGTACTATATGACTCACGAGGTCCGATCGCACACAAGCGGTCGGACCTCGTATTCATGATACGAATAAGAAAAGCGCAGGCGATGGTTTCGCCTGCGCTAGATCATCTCCCATCCCGTCATCGGAAGGATGGGGAGTGCAGACCGCGAACGGAGCGCCGAGTCACGCCGAAAGCGTGACGAGAGTGCCAAGCTCGCAAGGCCGGGCGGTGGAGACGCTGGGAATCGAACCCAGGTCCAGAAAGGTTCAGGTCGGATTTCTACGTACGTAGTCGCAGTTTGATTCCGGTCAGCGACGACCGGTCCTGTCTTACGGTTCAGGCTCCGTCTGCAGGTCTTAGGCCCTGCAGCGGCGGATCGCGAGAAGTCTCGCAAGCCGGAGTCGCGACGCTCCGTCCTGCCAGCCCAAAGCTTTACGTCTCACGCGCGCCTTCAGGCACACGCGTCGTGGACGTCCCGCCGTCGGCGGGAAAACCTTTGCTAAGCCGCAGGTAGTGGCGCCTCTTTTTACGTGGCCGGAGGCTCCACGGTACGCAACCCGATCGTCACTCTCCCTGTCGAAACCTGTCGTCCCCTCGAACGCGACGAAAACGTCATCACGCTTGAGGGAAGCCCGTCTACAAAGCCGACGGGCAGTGGCGTGAGGTCTGGGAGGGATTTGCCTCGCCCTTCGCGAAGGGCGGTTCTGCAAACCGATGCCTTTAACCGCTTGGCGACCGGACCGGTCGCCCCGACCTGTGAGTTTAGGTCGGTGCAGTGCGTGCGTCAGTTGGGCACCGTTGCTTGGCATAGCGACCCTCACTGTGAAAGAATCGCCCGTCTATTGGAACCCGACGGGCAGGGGTGACGGTTGAGGGGTTCGCCTCAATCCGTCGCGTCCGGGCCGGCGCCTACCGCTCGAACTTGCGCCCGAGGAGGTTGATGGCGAACTGAACGAGGCGTTCGAGGTCGCGGCCGTTGGGATTGCCGTAGGTGGCGCAGAGCGCCATGGCATCGAGTATCTTGTAGAGGGCTTCCTCCGGTACGTCGTAGTACAATCGGATGAGGATGCCCCACCAACGATCGGTGTCGTGGCAAAACCCCCGGTCGGTCAGGATGTGTAGCGTGTCCCAACAAAGGACATACTCGATGCAGAGGACCGCGTTTTCGAGCGGTGCCAGCAGCCGATCGATCCGGTCTGCTTCCTTGACGAACTCCTCGTTGTTGGATTTCCGGCACGCGACTTCGAGCCACATGCGTGCCTCGAGCGCCGTTTGCGTGGCGGAAAGGTCGTGTTCTGATACGTCCGAACCGGTATCCAACGCATGCGCAGTGCGGCGGATGCACTCGATCCACGGGGGCGAGGTTATCGCCCGTCCGGCGGCTTGGATGATCTCTGCAGGGGTGAGGCTTTTGAGCGCAGGATCGAGATCCCAGCACCCATTGTCCGATCCCCAGATCTCACCCGGCACCATGTGACGGATCGCACAGTTCACGTCCCACATGTTTTTGTGCGTGAACGCGGGACATTCCGCTTCGATCGGAAATTCGACCATGGTTTCCTTTGGTTTTGAGTTTATGCCGGCGTTGTCGCACACCGGTCGGAGCGCTTCTGATGTAGGTGGAGAAGACCACCGAACTAGTTGTGCAGTGCTGCAGCGCCGGTCCGATCCGACCCGTAGCGTGCAGAATGAATGACCGGACACTCTTTCTGTTTCGTCCGCTCGAACTCATCTGAGGATGAGGAAGGTGTGTATCCCTCACGACGGATCGCTTTACGCGACAACGACGCAACAAGCTGGCCAAGAAGATGTCTGCACACATCCGCCACCCGAGCGAAGGTCGAATCTCAACCGTCATTCGGGTAGCAGATATTCTTACAGTCCAATTTTATGGTTCATGGGTTGATTGGTGAATCGCTAGACTGAAGAGGCGATAGGTCGTCTCGTCAGGAAGCGAGGGGATCAAGTGAGATCCCCAGGCGGTAAGGGGTTGTGCAATCCGGTGATGCCCGAGACAGGCCTGGTCACCATCGGTTTTGGAGGATTCCGACACGAGGTCGGGACGGAAGGATCCGTTCAGAAGGACTCGTCCTGTTAAAAGCCCCGCTGTGACCCGTTGACGCCGTTGCACCGGCATCGAACGGGCCGAATTATGTTGTTGAGACCACCTCCGCTTGAGAACGCCACGCACGTCACGGGCTCGAGTGGAGCCGCGTCCCGACAATATATGTCGGGACGCGCTTGAGAAATGTGTAGTCCAGTCGATTTACTGCTGGCTTCGTACGTGCAGGTCGTACACGACTGGTAGTTGAGACGCCACCGCGGTATGGGCATTTCTGCGATCCCATACGTTGTACACTCCGTTCACACCGCTACACCGGCGTGACCGAAGCCGTCACATGCACACGAGGTGCACCGAGGACGAATGTCTCCGCTTGAGATCGCGACGCGTGTCACGCGCTCGAGTGGAGCCGCATTCGTCGCGAGTGACGAATACGCAGAAAAGTGAGTCGTCCAGCCGTTCGCACGGAGGAGGCCGGCAACGGCGGGACGCTCGGAACGCAAGGTATGACACCCGCGTTCCCATCAACACGCCGGATTCCGCCTACGCTTCGGTCTAGCTGCGTTGTGCAGTTCGAACGGAGCTACGGCGGACAAGATCAAGCCCTCTCCCCCGGTGCTCGATGCGTCGGATGTTGATGGGAACACGGGTTTCCCACTTTTCGCCTTAACGGCTCCTCAGGGAAAGCTCGCATTCCTTGTCATGGCTGTATGTAAGGTTCGCCTCCTTGAGACTGGCCACCGCGCGGTGACCAGGCATGAGGAAGTGCCGTCATGAGACGGCATGAACTGCATTCCTGTGGGCGTCAGGAATCGGTGAGTGCTTCGAGCGCCGCCATGTACGTGATGTAGACCACGCCGGCGACCACCCAGAGCACACGGTGCCCAATGACGATCTTCGCCAATTGATTTCCTTTCCTTGGGGCAGATCGCCACCAAAAGGGAGGTGTGAAAGCAAGTCTGGAAGGGACGAACTCGGTTGGGTTAGTTCCCGATAAATATTGGGAAAATATTTTGTACCCGTGAGCCGTATTCCATCTTTCACGCGCCCTTTTTGGTGGCGGTTCGACTGTTTCTGACTTTCGAACGGTGGACAATAACACAGGCAGAGAATTCTGTCAAGTCATTGGTGTACACGACAACCAAGATTGATTGAATATTGACTATATCTCTCTCATTTAAGCCAAATTCTCTGTAAAGAGTATTTTACAAATGTCATATTTATGCTTGAATGAACGGATTTATTGATGTATGCCTGTAATTGGTTTATCAGGTCCATGGTTGACAGTTCTCGCTGCCTATGATATAACCCTCGGTCCCGTAAACCGTGTTTGTGCGTCTGGGACGACCGTTTGACCCTCAAAGGTCACGCACCAGCACTCTCAACAAGGAGGAACGAATGAAGCATCGTTCTATTCTGAACATCGACAGATGCAAGAGCGCCCGCGACCCCAGGGATCGCGTGGACCGCTCGATCTGCAATTCCGGCGGCACGTGCGCCACCGGGTTTTGCAACGCGGCGGACGGTTCGGGAACCGGACCGTGCGCTCCGGACGGTGGAGACCTCGCGTCTGGCAGCTCCGCCCCCGACTGGGGTACGTGCTCCGGGTCGCTCGACCCCTGTGTCGGCTCGACCAGCGGTGACTGCTACAGCGGCACCGACATGAACTGCGCTGCAGGATTGTTCGTGAGGCCCAGCTTGGCACTCTCGGACGACGACTGCGCGCGCCTCGTACGGAAGATGAGCGCCAAGGATAACCACTTCGGCGACTCCTGCCACGCGAGGGTGATCTGATGATCGGCGGCAGCTGACCTAGCTCCACCGACCATCCAGACCATCACTTCGCGTGGGGTGTGTCTCGCACCTGAAAGCTTCTCTCTGGTGCGACGCATACGAGTCGCAGACGCATGAGGTCTTCCGACCTCAACATGACGTGACTCAAACCCCAACGACGCGAAGGAGGTCGCTCATGGTGGGTGGATAGAGGGCCGGGGGGTCCCAAAATCCCCCCACAACAGCCCCGTACTGACCGCTTCAGTACGGGGCTTCCTATTTGTATGCAGGGGCCATCGCTTAATCGCTGGTGACGTCTTTCATCATCGGTAAGCAAGTAAATGCGAGATCGAACAGGATGCGAAGCGTATTCGCAATCGCAGCATTTTCTACCATGATGGTGTGCATCCGGCCCTCGAAGGTGACAAGCGCGATCTTATTCTTATAGAGAACGACGTTCGTTTTAAAGCCGGATTTATCCGATGGCAGAATATAGCGCTCAGCCTGTAAGGATGTGGGAGCCGGTTTTCCGCTATAGATGCCTTTGATGCGCGCCCCTCCTTTTCCAGCTTCCTCTCGTACGGGCTTGAGATCTTCTGAAGACAAGATTGCCCTCATGGCATCGAGGTCGGTCATTTCATGGATTTGTTTTGGTTTGCTCAACTGCAGGTCGGCCAAGAGAGCCCGGATTCCTTCTTTTCCGTCGAATACCTTCACGATGGGTCGTTCCCCGCCGATCTGGAGTTCGAGTTCCGGGAGCGAGCGCTCCAGATCCTTTACGCGCTCGTGCATGTCCGATTCGTGGCGTTTCGCGTACACAAGGAGCTTGTCCGGGTGTTCGGCGGCGAAGAACCGTTTTTTGCCACGGAGCGCGCTACTCATGAGTCCGCGTTCGGTGAGCGCGTCGATGGCCACGTAGGTGGCTTGTCGCGAAAGCTTCGTGAGTTTCGACAGGTCGAGCACGGTTTGCGGCCCCTTATCGAGCGCGGCCATGTAGGTCTTGATTTCACTGTCCAGGAGACCGAGGGAGCGCAGGATGGGCGTGATATCTTTCATACTCGTCTCGACAGTCTATCACATCTGTCCTGATATCAATTCCAGCGCTTCATCCCTCGTTCTCACCTCACCCCGGTCACGCGCCTCTTCAACCAGCTTGATGCGTCGGCCGATTTCGGGGCCCGGTGTAAACCCAAGATTCAGGAGGTCGCGCCCCTGGATGAGCGGCTTGGTGGGCGCTTCGTCCAGCCGGTTCGTTCTGATCGCTCGCGCGAACCGTTCGCCCGGGGTGTAGGGATCCGTGTCCGCACCCGGGACGGCGCGGCCGCGCGAGTCCGCTTCGCTCGCGGCGATGAGCACCTTCCAGCTCGTCGGATGGATGCGCTTCAGGAGTCGCCGCACGGCGTTCACGTAACTCGCGTCGTTCATCTGGCCTTTCTCATAGGCCATGGCAAACATCGCGGGCTTCAGGTGCTCTCTCGCCACGGCAACCGCGGCTGCCACGTCGTCCTGCGAGAACGTCCACTGCGTGCAGAGCGCCTTCGTGGGTTCCTCGCCTGCCTCTTCGTGTCCGAGCGAACGGGTGCGTCCGTCCACAACTGCCGTCGTTGCGGGCTTGCCGAGATCGTGGCAGAGCGCGCCCAGCATCACCTGGAGCTTTTCGTCATCCGTGAATCCGCGGACGTCCTGACGAATGATCTTCGCGGCTTCGTCCAACACCATCATCGTGTGGATCCACACGTCTCCTTCCGGATGCCACTCGGCTTCCTGCGGGCAATCGATGAGCGCGTTGAGTTCCGGCTCATCGCGCTTCACGATACCGAGTTCGCGGGCGAGTTCAAAGCCGATGGACGGCCTCGGAG
>DATMXG010000009.1:0-8288 GCA_035561755.1 Methylomirabilis sp. (SeqCode) | reverse complement strand
CCTCACACCCCTCTTCCGCAGCTGGAGGAGGGGTGGCTGTTTCTGGAAGGCAGAAGGCAGTGGGAAGTGGAAACGCCGCATGACCGTCAGCGCCCACTGCCAACTTCCCACTGCCTTCTGCCTTCTGCCCGCCGCCTTCTTCCTTCCAGTGGACGAACCGCCTATTGAAACGGTACGCTCCAGCCACTATGTCGGACGATCTGACCATCGAGCCCCGCCTGCAAGCAAGCGGGGCACAGCCGGAAGATACCGGACTGGACCTGTCGCTCCGTCCGAAGTCGCTCGCCGAATTCATCGGACAGCCGAAGGTGAAGGAGAACCTGTCCATCTTCCTCGAAGCCGCAAAGAAGCGCGGGGAACCATGCGAGCACGTGCTCCTCTACGGCCCTCCGGGCTTGGGAAAGACCACGCTCGCGCACGTTCTCGGGAACGAGATGGGCGCGAGCGTGAAAATCACGAGCGGCCCGGCGCTCGAACGCGTAGGCGACCTCGCGGCGATTTTGACGAACCTGGAAGAAGGAGACGTGCTCTTCGTGGACGAAATACACCGCATGAACCGAACGATCGAGGAAGTACTCTACCCGGCCATGGAGGACTACGCACTCGACATCGTGATCGGCAAGGGACCGACCGCGAGAACGCTACGGCTCGACCTGAAACGGTTCACCCTGGTGGGCGCAACAACCAAGCTCTCGCTCCTGTCCGCGCCCCTGCGTGACCGTTTCGGCAGCATCTACCATCTGGATTTCTACGGGGAAGACGAAATGACGGCTATCGTGCGCCGCTCGGCCGGACTCCTGGAAGTCCCGATCGGCGAAGACGCGGCGCGGCGGATCGCCTCGCGTGCACGACGGACTCCGCGCGTAGCGAACAGACTCCTAAAGCGCGTGCGCGACTACGCGCAGGTGCGGGGGGATGGTACACTGGACCAAGCCACGGTCGACGTAGCGCTCACGAGCCTCGAAATCGACCCGCGCGGCCTGGACGACGCGGACCGGCGGTTCCTGAAAGCGCTCATCGAAAAGTTCCAGGGCGGACCAGTGGGTTTAAACACGCTCGCGGCCGCCACGTCGGAAGAAGTCGAAACGCTCGAAGAGGTCATCGAGCCATTCCTCCTGCAGGAAGGGTTTCTCGACCGCACCCCTCGCGGCCGCGTGGCCACCGAAACGGCATACAAGCATCTCGGGCTCATCCCTCCGGACAGGCAAGGAGATTTGCTCGGGTAATTGGCACATGGGGAATGGTAAATGGGAACTGGGGACTAGGAACTGCGAGGCGCCTTCAGTGCCCAGTCCCCATTTACCAGTCCCCAGTCCCCCAACGTATGGTTTCCCTGACTGTTTTCTTGATTGCATGGATCGTCCTCCTCGCGATCTTCGGGTTGCTCGTGCTTCTCACCCTCGTCCAGATGCTCCGCCATGGCCTGCCATCCCCTTCAACGTACGTCACCACGTTCCTCTTCCTGCTCGTAACTGCCGGAGTCGTGATTGGAACAAGCTGGTACCTCACGGGCGTAGACTGGAATGCAACGATTAACCTCGTGCCCGAGAGCATCCTGCCGTTCTTCCTGGGAGGGCAGGAGGCTTAATGTATGATCGACTTAAGTAAATTGCCCGGTGGGGCCGCAGACGAGGAAAACGTATTCTTCCTGCGCCCGCACTGGCTCGTGCTCCTGCCGATCATCGCAGGATTCGGTGTCGTCCTCGTCCTGCCGTTCGCCGTGTGGTTCGGCCTCCAAACGATGAACCCCGCGTTCTTCGAAACCCCGGGATACGAAACGCTCTACGTTCTCGGCGCCAGCGCATTCTTCCTGTACGCATGGCTGTTTCTCTTCCAGATATTCATCGACTACTTCCTGGACATCTGGATCGTGACGACGCACCGCATTATTGACATCCAACAGCATGGGATGTTCGGTCGCACCACGAGCGAACTCCTCCTAGACCGCGTGCAAGACGTGTCTTCCGACGTGAGAGGCTTCATCCATACCGTCTTCGACTACGGCAACGTCCACGTGCAAACGGCCGGCGAGCGGGAACGGTTCGTGTTCGAAAACGTGCCGCACCCCGTACACGTCTCAAAGAGAATCCTCGAACTCGCCGAGCGACGCCGCACGGCCACACCGACGGTGAGTCGGACAGAATAAAAAATACGGGCGGGAGTCTTGTACGGGCGGGTCTTAGACCCGCCCCTACGACCCGCCTACCCGCCCTACAAGAGATTCCCCCAGTACGGGTGTTTTTTATTTCTTCGGCGGCTTCGGTCTCAAAATACCTGGCGGCAGTCGCACGAGCGGCAGGTCTCCGAGCGGCGTCTTCGTTCGCGCCGCGCTCGTGCCGCGCAGGTCTTCCTCATACAACGCCTGTTCGTCATCCTCCCCACGCTCGCGCAGGCGGTAGACAGACGAACCCCGCTGTTTCAGCTGGTCGCGCTTCATCTGCAGAATTTTCGAAATCTGCTTATCCATCGGACGCTCAACCACGCCTGCGTGCATCGCGCTCTTCGCAGCGCTTTTCGACGTCCGAAGTTCAGCAATCTTGCCGAAACGATCCTGAGCACGCTGCGCCCCCCGGTCGGCGGAAGACGACAAGCCCACACCTGTACTCACGCGGGACAGACGACCTGAACCAATGTTTCGACCCATCATAACTTCAGTGTAGGGAACGACCACCGGATGCGCAACACGCGAGCCTGTCGCCCACGCGACCGGCCAGAATTGACAACTGGAGGAAAACGGGTACGCTCCCGGGCAGAGGAGTCATGCTCATTCAACAACTTTCAGAAGACGCGAGGACCGTCACCCGCATCGAATGCCGGGGCTGCCGCCTTATGGACGGGATCCGGTGCCTCGTGAATACGGATTGGGCCATGTCACCGCTCCCCGGAACCACGCCATCGTACGAGTGCCGTGTCGGAATCGCATTCCAAACGAAAATCAGGGAACGGGACCTTGTCATCTTCCTCCCGTATCCGCTCGACATCGGATCTGTGCCGAAAGCAAGCAAGATCAGCGTGCCGCTCATCCTGCATCCGGAATTGTTCGACGTTGAACCCGGTAATCGGATCTGCTTCGCCCTTGATGCGATCCTCGCGAAAGATGGGAAGCTGCTCCTGTGGCGGAGAGCCAATGACGTCATCCTGATCCGCTTCTCGACCCCCAACTACTGGAGCGAATCCTGCGTGCACCTGAAGCGCCTGAATGACTACATCGCGCCGCCGAACGACGCAACGAAAGCCCCTACGACTCCGTAGGGGCTTTTCAATTCACTAATCCGTCATTGATAAAACTTCACGAGCCCCGTCCCCTGGTAGAAATGCTTCAGAATATCCTGGTAGTTCGTTCCTTCATTCGCCATGCCGAGCGCGCCCGACGCGGACATGCCAACCCCATGGCCCCAGAGCGTTTTCCCGGCGTCCTGCGGGACTTGGACGGACACGAGCCACGGGAAGCCGCTCCCGCCCCACACCTCGGTCCAGTTGCGCGTGCGACCGTCCGATCGGGAGTAGTACGGTGTGATCGCGAGCGCACTCCCGTAGACGACGATTTGACCGCGCGTGTCTTTCACGGCCTGCACGATCTTGGGGCTGCGCGCCTCGGCGCCGTAACCGCGGTACACCTGGTCGTATTTCGCGTCTACGTGAAACCCTTCGTCTGCGTGCTTCGTGGCTCGTTTCCAATGGTAGTAGGCGTAGGTACGCGCGGCCGTGAGGAGCGCCCTCTGATACTCCATCGGGCTCACGTCCGACGTCTCAGCGATGCCGTAGAGGTACTGCTCTATGGGCAGTTGGTTCACCACCCACACAGCGTCCGTAACGCTTGACCAGCGGAGCTCGAGCACGCCGCGGAATTTATTGTCGTTCGCACCCGGCAACCATGCGACGGGACGGGTGAAATCGGTCATTTCAAGCGGCAGGAGCGGATCATCAATGCCCTGAACGTGATAGACCTCGGTCGATTGACTCACGCAGCGCGGTCCCGTCAACTTGTAGACTTTGTTCGCACGATCGAACCGGACCGTGAGCTCCTCACCGGCTGTAAATGAGCAATTCGTTGCCCCCTTCTGGTGCACGCGGAACGGGCCTGCAGCCGTCACGATCATCTGGTCATCCGTAGTCGCGAATATGCCGACACGGAGCGTAGGTTCGGGTCCGGCGTCTGGCGTGATCGGAACAACGCCGTTCGGCGGGGTGTACGTTGGGGTCGGTGTTGGCGTAATGGGAGGCTGCGTTTGAATAACGCCGTCGGACGTCACGGTAATCGGAATGTCCACCGCGCCGCCATCGACCGTCTTGCCGTCTGCCTCGAGCGTAAAACTCACGCGGTACGTGCCGGACTTCGCGGGCGCCTTGATCGTAAAGCTCAAAAATCCGATTTCCCCCGGATTGGTAAGGTTGTCGACTCGCGTCGGTTCCGCAACAGACCGCCAGGACGCGTCGTGCACGGACGACAGCGACCCCGTGAGCGCCGGGAACACGCTTGAGAGTTTCATCGAACGCGACGTCCAGAGCGCCGTCCCCGTGTTCTTAAACCCGAACGTCACCTGTTCGCGCGCATCGCCCTTCATCACGAGTTCGCGCGCCGAACGCAGGAGCAATGTTGCGCTGTACGACTTCTGTGTGGACGCGGGCGCTTGAGCGGACGGCGTCGGGACGGATGACGCGGAAGCGGTCGGTGTCGCCGCAACCGCGCCGCGCACCTTCACGGTGAGCGACGTTTGCGCCCCGTACATCCATGCAGTGTCTTCGGACGCGAGCCGGAGCGTGTGTGTGAACGTGCCGGGCGCGTTCCCGAACACGGGGAACGTCACCACGGTCTTCGCGCCCGGTTTCACGGACGCATCGCGGATCCGGCCCGGAGAATCGTTCGTACGCCAGCCGCGCCCGCCGACGGGCGACGTTGCAGCGCCCACGAGATACAGCGAGACGTACTGCGTGCGCGCGTCGCGGTACCACGTATTTGACCCCGCGTTCGTGTATGTGAGCGTGATCCATCCGGTCTCACCCGGATTCAGTTCGACCGTGACCGTCTTCTTATCGACCGACCCCTCGTACTGCCCCGATGCATGGGCAATGACCGGGAAAATCGCCATGGCCAGAGAAAAGAAACAGGACCCAACCGACCACCCGAAACGGGTGACCAGGGTCTGGGTCCTGCTGCCTTCGTTCTTCCGTCCGGACCGTATAAACGGCCAAAGGACGCCAAACGACGTCGTTTTCGACATAAGAGTTCGTTTTTCCTTTATTTTTAGCGAAATTTTCATTCCGCACACAATATCATACAGGTTTTTTTGACTTTTGTCAATTTATAGCTACATAAAGCCATTATTTGTGGTCACCTGACAAATGGAGTGGTCAAGTTTCATGGATACTTCGAGTTTCCGGCTATTCCGTGTCACAATAGAGCCCATGTCCATCGCACGCGCACTCGCCGCCAACACCGCCGTCCAGTTCGCCGGGAAGGTCGTTTCCACCGTCATCGGGGTCGTCGTGGTCGGCATCATGACGCGCCTCCTCGGCACCGAAGGGTTCGGGAAGTACTCGACCGCGAACGCATTCCTACAAGTGTTCGCGATCCTCATGGACCTGGGGATCACGGTCATGTTCGTGCAGATGCTCGGTGAAAAAGCGGGGGACGAGAAAGCGGAGCGACGGATCGTGAGCTCGATTTTTACGCTCCGCGTGATCATGGCGGCGATCATGATCACGATCGCGCCGCTCATCGGTCTCCTCATGCCGTACGACCCGGACCTGAAGCTCGCCATCTTCGCGCTCTGGGGGTCGTTCTTCTTCACAATCATTAACCAGGTCGTGATCGGCGTGCAACAGCGGCATCTGAAGATGCACGTGGTGGCAATCTCCGAAGTCGTGGGACGGACGGTGCTCCTCGTGGGCGTGTTGATCGCGACGGTGTACGACTGGGGTCTCCTCCCCGTCGTCCTCATCGTGTCGCTTGGCGGCGTCGCGAACTTTCTCGTGAACTTCCTCGTGGCGAAACGGTACGCGGACTTCTCATGGAACGTAGACGTGGCATTCTGGAAGCACGCGATCAAACGTTCGTGGCCTATCGGCGTCTCCATCCTGTTCAGCCTGATTTATTTCAAAGCCGATACGCTTGTGTTGAGTTTCATCCGGCCGCAAGCCGAAGTTGGCATCTACGGCGCCGCATACCGCGTGCTTGAAATCCTCGTGACGCTGCCCTTCATGTACGCGGGCGTGCTTCTCCCCATCATCGCCAAAGCGTGGGCGGACGGGCAGCGCGCGCGATTCGCAAACCTCATCCAACGATCTTTCGACGCGTTCGCGCTCCTCGTGTTCCCGCTCGTAATCGGCACGCAGCTCATCGCGGCCAAGGCCATGACGCTCGTGGCGGGTCCGGACTTTGCCCAGTCCGGCGACATCCTCCGCATCCTGATCCTCGCGACCGGCATCATCTTCATCGCCACTATCTTCTCGCACGCGATCGTGGCGCTCGACCGGCAGCGTGCCATGCTCCCGATCTATATCGTCACGAGCATCATCACGCTCGCGGGCTATGTTCTCTTCATTCCGACCTACGGCATGTGGGCCGCGGCCTGGCTCACGGTCGGCTCCGAATTCGCCGTGATGCTCGGCAACATCGTGATCACCGTACGGACGCTCAAGATGCGCGTGGATTGGACGGCGTCCGGCAAGGCTCTGCTCGCATCCGTCGTTATGTACCTCGTGGCGCGACCGTTCGCGGACCGGTCGCTGTTTTTGACGATCGCGGTCGCCGCACTGGTCTACCTCACGGTCGCGTTTGTGACGAAGGCGCTCACACGACAAATGCTCGAGGAATTGCTCACCACGCGCCGCGGCGTGCCAACGGGTGACAGCTCCGTATGACATTCGTGACCATCGAACTCCTCGTCATCGCCGCCCTGTGGGGCTGGTGGGCGTGGAAAGATCCGAAGCGCGCGTACCTCGGACTTCCCATTTTGTTGCCAACGTATGTCGTCCGCGGGTCCCTCGGTCCGATCCCGACGACCGGACTTGAACTGATCCTGATCGCGACACTCGTTGCGTGGACGTTGAAGCGCGGGAAGTCTGGCGTGCGCGAGACGTGGACCGCGCTCCGCCCATGGCGCGGACCTGCGCTGCTTTGGTTGGCCGCGGGACTCGTCGCCGTCATCGTCTCCCCTGTTCACCTCCAAGCGCTCGGACTGTATCGCGCCTATTTTATTGAACCGCTGCTCATCTTCTTCGTAGGTGCTGACCTTGTGAGGACGCTGGATGACCAACGCAAACTCGCACAAGGCTTCGCGACCATCACCATCCTCCTTTCCATATGGGCCGCGATCCAGATGCTCACCGGTTGGGGCATCCCTCACCCCTGGGACGCAGTGCCCGGTCGCCGCGCCGTCGGTCCGTTCTCCTTCCCGAACGCGCTCGCGCTCTTCGTGACGCCCATTGCCGCACTCGCATTCGCCGATCGTTTGCAGAAGAAGGAAGACCGACTGCTGAACATCGAATTCGGTTGGGCCACGGTCATCTCCGGCCTCGTCGCAATCATCCTCGCACAAAGCGATGGCGGGCTCATCGCGTTCGCCGCCGCCGCGTTCATCGCGCTCGTCCTGAACAAGCGGACGTGGAAGATCGCCGTCGGTCTCGCCGCGCTAAGCCTCATCGCCTTCCTCGCGATCGCCCCGCTCCGCACACGCGTAATTGAAATGGTCACCTTCCAAGAATGGTCCGGCAAAGTCCGCACCGTCATGTGGAGCGAGACCTGGACGATGCTCCGCGACAGACCCGTCTTCGGCGCAGGTCTGGCAGCGTATCCCACCGTGATCCTCCCGTATCATAAGGCGACCTGGATGGAAGTATTCCAGTATCCGCACAATATCGTATTGAACCTGTGGAGTGAGACGGGGCTGTTGGGACTGATGGCTTTTGCATTCATCATCTTCATCTGGGTCCGTGGACCGTGGTCCGTAGCAGAGCGCACCGCAGACCGCAAACCGCAGACCGCACTCCTCCTCATCCTCCCTGTCGTGGTCGCAATCCTCGTCCATGGGCTTGTGGATGTACCATATTTCAAAAATGACTTAGCGATCGCGTTTTGGATGTTGATCCTGCTGACGATGAGCACCCATCGACCTGCACAGAAGACTTGAATGACGCCCATTTTCTGATAGATCCGCCGCGACAGTGTCGAACGTTTTATTAATGAGGAAGAAATGGACCAAACGTACATTTTCATCACGTTGCTCATGTTCGTCGCCGGCTGTGCCACCAACGCCACCGCGGTCCGCGCGGATCACCCACCGCCC
>DATMXG010000008.1:0-11766 GCA_035561755.1 Methylomirabilis sp. (SeqCode) | reverse complement strand
ATCCTGATGCGGGCTCCGACGGTTCGTCCGGCTCCGGTGGAGCTGGCGGTACCGGCGGAAGCCCCGCCGACGGCGGGGGCGCAGGCGGTTCTGCCGGTTCGGCAGGCGCCGACGGCGGGGGCGGCACCACCCAGCAGCCCTTCAGCTGTCCCGGCTGGACGCGTGACACCACGTTCCCGCCAGGCATGGACCTGACCGGCGACATCTGGGCCTCGTCCGCAAGCGACGTCTACGTCGCGACCGGCACCTACGCCACGGGCGAAATCGCCCACTACGACGGCTCGAACTGGAGCCTGATGACCCTTCCGGTCGTCTCCGGCACATGGGCCAACATGAACGCCATGTGGGGCTCGTCGGCCAACGACGTGTGGGCAGGAGGCGGATACCTCCCGACCATGGGTAGCGGTCGTTCACGGCTGCTCCATCGCGTGAATCAGGGAGCCTGGATCATCGATCCGAACTTCCCCTGGTCGTCCGGTGAAGGCACGGTTCGCTCAATTTGGGGCGCGGATTCGTCGGACATCTTCGTGATGGTCGACTACTACATCAGCTCCAAGCGCGACGTCAAGATTTATCGCAAGAGCGGTAGCTCCTGGACGTCGATGACGCTACCGAGTCACTCGCCACCAGCTCACATGCGGCAGATCTGGGGCAAGAACGCTTCGGACGTGTACGCCGTGGGCACGCAGCTCGACGCCGGAAGCAATCCGGTGAAGGGCCTGCTGTGGCACTACGATGGCAACGGTTCGTGGAAGGACGTCACGACCCTGCCCGCAGACGTGCTCACGCTTGGCGGCGTTCACGGTGCAGGGAACGTACAGGTGGTCGGATCGTACTGGGATGGCTCGAACTATCACGGTGTGCGCCTGGCTAGCACAGACCTCACGAGCTGGTCAAGGTACAACAGCGCCATGACCGCGTACGACAGCGCGGTCTGGTCGCCCGGGCAAGGAGCGTGCCTAGCTGGAGGCGCAATTCCCGTGCCGCCTATCAACGGAGCCGCTCGTCTGGGTACCATGAGCCTCGGTTCGTGGTCTCCAGAGTCACAGCTCGACGGCACCGCGGCCTACGTGACCGGCATCGCGCCGGTTACCGCCTCAAGCCAGGTCTGGCTGGCAACATACGGCGAAACCGGTTTCGCCGGCGCCTACAAGGGTTCCTGTCAATGAATTCCGTTTGACGTGGGAGCCCCCGAAAAGGGCAGACGGTAGGGAGTCCGACAACGACTCCACTTGTACTAGCGGCTCGTCCATCTCTCCGGACGAGCCGCTTTTACATATCAGACGTGGCTTTGTGGTATAATGTTTTCATCTTTATGAAGCGCTCATACCTCTATTTGATAATCGGGCTCCTCGGAGGAGCGCCGCTTGTAGCGATGGCTGGCACCTGGTCGCCACCGTCTCAAACAGCGCCCAGTGGGAATGTCGAAGGACCAGTGTGGTTACAGACAGGTGCGGTCTCCCAACAGGGTGGCGCATTCAGTGTGTCTGGAAATGGAACTGTTAATCGTGTAATTGCCAATGATGCGGATACAGCCGGGGACCTAGCTGGCAACCTAAAGATGAAAGACGGAAAAGCCGTTCGCATTGATAAGGATTCGGCCACCTCAGTATTGAATATCGGTAACTGGGGTGTAGACGCTACCGGCTTCACCCTTGGCGTTTATGGAAATCTTGATGTAAAGGGTTCATCTGGCACCTATTTAGATGGAACTATCAACATCAACGAGATCTGCCTCGTCAACGACCCGACGATACCCTGTCGCACCACGTGGCCGACCGGAGGCGGTGGGCCGGATATTTGGGTGGATACGACGGGGGATACGATGACGGGAAACCTGCAGACGAACAGCAACATCCAGATGACCGGGGCTAACTCCACGATTTCCGGGCCGAATGCGGACTTTTCGAAAAGTTTCCGGTATCGCGACACGCTCGGGAACTCGATCCATTCCGGCGGGTTTCAGACGCCGGGCAACCAGGCTCTCCTGGAAGTGACGGACACGAATTCCGCGAGACGTATTCGCTTGATTAATTCAACGAATGACGTTGCTCTTGAATCGCGCGTTGATCACACCCTGAAACCGAATGCGTATTCCGGATACTTTCAGTCGTTGAATGCCGCCGGAACGGAATCGACCGTGCACATGAATGGAGCCGGAGGGAACGGCCTTGGAGTGGAACGGTACTATCCGAATGGAACGACGCAACGGGTGGGTGGGTACATCGGATATTGCAACACGGCTTCTGCGCCATACACGTGTGATTTCATCAACTCGTCAGCGCAAGGCAATAACGGGTCGGCGCGCGGAGCGAATTTCTATCACACGTCGGGGACGAACGTGTACATCGCAGAAGGGCAAAAGGGGATGCGTGTGACAGCTGCGGGCAACGGCGTGAACTACCCATCACTGGATATCAATAACTCAGCCGTGAACGGTGTTTCCGTGGTGGGCACCGCGAACGGGAGCAGCGGGATCGGCGTGTATGGACGTTCTACGGACGGCCTTGGAGGGTTCTTCAGCGGCGATGAAGCAGCCATACAGGCGAATGCAAACACGCTCACCGGCACCGGCATCACGGCAAACGGTTTTTCCGGGGTGGCTGGAAATGGTAACAGCGCGAGCGGCATAGGCGTGCAGGGCGGCGGGTATTACGGCGTGTACGGGACAGGGTACAACAATGGCATTGGCGTAACCGGGAACGGACAATCGATCGGAGTTGAAGGATATTGCAATAATACAGACTGCTCGGGCGGGCGGTTTACGGGTCGTGGCAACGGATTTGGAGTGCATGCGACGGTGTACACTCCGGGAAGCGGCATTGCGCTTTATGCAGGAGGTGGGAGTATTGGTGCAAGTTTGGGCGGAACATCAAAAGGCGTAGCCGCCAATGCGAGCGATGCATTCGGGACAGGCGGAGATTTTCAGGCGAATGCCGCCGGTGGGGTTGGCGTTACGGCGAGCGGAAACGAATGGGCAATTTCAACGCAGGGCGACATGATCATGAATAACAGCCAGTTCGGCGTGGCCTTGGGAGGGCTGGACAGGCCACTCATCACGCGCGGATGGGACCCATTTACGAGCGGCGCGTATTACGGCTCGGCGAGCAAACAGATCGGACGGTGGGGACTGTTCATGGAGCCGCACACGCTCATCGCAGGAATTTCAAACGTAGCGGGAAAGAGCTTCAAGGTATCCGCTTGGAACGCCAACAGCACAAAGACCGATCTGATGACCGTGATGCAGAGCGGTAACGTAGGTATCGGCAACACGGCCCCTGCCACGAAACTCGATGTAACGGGAACCGGTGGCAGCACGGTTGATATCAACGTGAACGGACGCATTCGATCGGGAGATGCGAATGGGTTAGGTGGAATTTACGTTGATAATGCCAACACCCTGTTCATGGGAAGGAACTCAAACACACCGGCAGGTGGAACTGTCAGCATCGGCCTCTATAACACACGCTGGGTACTTGGGGGGATGTCTACGGGGGATGTGTATATAGGAAACGGCGTGGGAACAGGCGGCACCATCGGCTGTCTTCGAGATGCGGACGGAACCACACTCACAGGTACCTGTGCGTCTGATATACGTCTGAAAAAGGACGTTGCGGGAGCCGACACCACAAGCATGCTCGGAGCCGTCCTTCAATTGGAACCCGTCACCTACAATTGGAAATCGAATAAAGATGCTTCATCGAACGGATCAGAGCTCGGCTTGGTCGCGCAAGACGCGGAATCGGTGGATCCGACGCTCGTAACGACCATGGAGGACGGTTATATAGCGATTCGCTATGAGCGGCTGCCGTTCTACATGATCGGCGCAATTCAGGAACAGCAAAAGCAGATCGATGAATTGAAGAAACAGAACCAAGATCTGCTGCGAAGGGTCGAGGCGCTGGAGAGGAAATAGATCACGCCCCGTCGGCAAACCGACGGGGTTTGATTTTGGGCCGAGATATGCGTAGGCTACCCATGGCTTGATATGGAAATCCGCGTTATTACCGTAACGATTACACGATCCGACCTTGCGAAGATCGCCAGAGATATGGAGTGGTCGTTTGTTAAAGCGGTCGTTGATGTCGCACGAGGGGTCATGGCCATCGGCGGCACCATGCATGTGGATGAAGAGTCTCTCCTTTTGCAGGAAGGATCCAAACAGGAAGATCTATGGGGCATCAATTTGTATCCGGAATTGCGCGAACAGGGATGGCTGGAGTTCGACTCCATGATCAACGTGCGACCCTGGCAGAATAACCGAAGCCGCGGTGTCGAAGACGCTCACATGCGCAGTCGCGTGGAGGCCGTGGTGAAGAATCTTGTTCAAGACGTATGATGACCCACGCCACGATGGCGGCTGGACGATGGAATGAGTATTCGTTTGCCGTGCAGATGGCGAATATTGGCAGTGACGTGTACCGCGCCGTTTCGTGGAATAAACGCGCTGAATGTGCGCATGACACCACAACACAACAAACCTACAAACAGTTGTATCTGGAATCGCTGGAACGCGCGATTGAACTCATTGATCTTACCCGTCGGAACCCGCCATCGCCGGGAATACGCAAAGAGCTCGGTCGTGTTCGCGAGGCGATTGTGAGCGCGTATCTTGGTACTGCTTGGTACGACGTCACGCTTGAGTCTTTGAACGATTATTTCAATTTCTTTACTCTCATCGCGGCAAAAGAGCGTCACGAGATGTTTGATCGGATTCATTAGATGCAGTTGGACGACACGGGCATTTCCTATATCCTGTACGGGCGACGTCCCGCCGACGGCGGGACGTCGCCCGTACGATATTGAGATATGCTTCGTCTCTGGAACACGGCAACAAAGAGACTCGAAGACGTCCGTCCGATCACCCCGGGCAGGATTGGATTTTATGCGTGCGGGCCCACCGTGTACCAACGCGCACACATCGGTAATTTACGCGCGTACGTGATGGAAGACGTGGTGCGACGCGCGTTGACGTATTTGGATAACCTGAATGTGAAACACGTAATGAATATCACCGACGTCGGGCACCTCACAGACGACGCGGACGAGGGCGAAGACAAGCTGGAGAAGGCCGCACGCGAGGAAGGGGCTACTGCGTGGGACGTGTCGCAAATGTACACGCGGAAGTTCACGGATGATCTGAAGCGGCTCAATATCCTCGAACCGTCGGTGATGCCGAAGGCCACGGATCACATCGCCGAGCAGATTGAACTCGTGAAGACGCTTGAAGAGAAGGGGTTCACGTACCGCACGAACGACGGCGTGTATTTCGACACGTCGAAGCTGCCTTCGTACGGGTCATTCGGCGGGCAACGCCTCGTCGACAAGGAAGCGGGCGCGCGGGTGGAGACCAACCCCGAGAAGCTCCATCCGTCTGATTTCGCGCTCTGGAAGTTTTCGCCCGCAGACGCGAAACGACAGATGGAATGGGAGAGCCCGTGGGGGGTTGGATTTCCGGGGTGGCACATCGAATGCTCGGCTATGAGCAGAAAGGAGCTCGGCCAGCCGTTCGATATACACGCGGGCGGGGTGGACCACGTTCCGGTGCACCACGAAAACGAGATTGCTCAGAGCGTGGCCGCGTACGGCATACCGCTCGCGAATCACTGGATGCATGTGGAGTTTCTGCTGGTGGACGGCCAAAAGATGTCCAAGTCTCTCAAGAATACGTATTCGCTCGATGATCTGCGCGAGAAGGGGATTGATCCTGCCGCGTACCGCTTGTTCCTCCTTGGCGCCCACTATCGTTCAAAGCAGAACTTCACGTGGGAGGCCGTTCATGGTGCTTCGCAGGCGCTCTTGAGGCTGCAGCGCGTGGTGCGCTCATGGGACAAGCCTGCAACCGGTTGCGCGGATCTGGAAACGGCCTTCAGGGCCGCGATCGAAGACGACCTGAATACCCCGGAGGCGCTTGCCGTGCTGTGGAAAACGATCGATTCCGACTACCCGACAAGCGCAAAGGCCTCGACCGTCCTTTGGATGGATCGCGTTCTTGGTTTAATGCTTGACGAGGTCGTGGCCGTGCCGCTCATGATCCCCGTTGAGGTCAAGCAGTTGGCAGACACGCGCTGGAAGGCGCGTCAGGAACGTGACTGGCAGGCCTCGGATAAACTGCGGGACGAACTGCTTGCAAAAGGGTGGGAGGTGGACGATGGGAAAGAGGGATACGTGTTGAAACAAGTGAGCAGGTGAGCAAGTGAGCAAGTGAGCAGGTGTGCAGGTGAGCAGGTGAGCAGGTGCTCGCATTCAACCTTGTGCACCTGTTTACTTGTATTAAATCCACTTACGGTGCTTGAAGTACGCGAGCATGCCGAGGCACCCAAGCGCCATGAGGCCGAGGAGGATCCAGAAGCTTTGGGGGTGGCCGACGATCGGCATGTTTTGAACGTTCATACCGAAGATTGCGGCCATGAGCGTGAGCGGGAACACGATGACCGAGAAGATCGTGAGCGTTTTGATGATTTCGTTGATGCGGAAATCAATGAGCGACTGGTTCGTGGAGTGAAGCGCGTCTACGGAATCCTTTTGGATGCCAAGCATGTCCCAGATTTCCTTGGTGTGGTCCACGAGTTCGTCGAAATAGTCGCGGAGCTTGTGGATCGGAAAGTACGCGGGTGCGGCTTCCGTAAGGTGCTGGATCACATGACGGTGCGCCTGCATGGCTTTCCGCACGTTCACGATGTTCGTTTTGATGCGGAGAAGTTCCTGAATGAGGTTCTTTTCGTATTGCGTGAACAGCTTCTTTTCGATCGCGTCAAGGTCGTTGTTGATGTGGACGAGCATGGGAAATACCGAATGCAGCGCGTCGCCGAGGATCGCGTACATGAGCTGCGACATGTCGCCGGCGAGGCACGTGCCTCGCTCCGACGAGTTCGAGCGGCATGATTCAAACAGGTCCTTGAGCGGTTCGTAGCCGTCCACGTTCACGGTAACGAGACGGGTAGGAGAAATAAAGAAATCAACTTCCGTAGCGCGTACTCGCCGCAGCTTTTTGTCGTAGATCGGATAAAGCAGGATCATGAACAGGTACCCGTTGCGGGCCACCACTTTCGGCCGCTGGAGCGGCGGAATCACGTCACGGAGGTCCAGGGGGTGGAAATGGTATCTGCGCCGGAGTTCGTTCATGTCATCCGGTTGGTTGCGCGTCACGAACACCCACTCGAGCGAGTCGGTTTTTACGACGGGGAACTTTTTATCGTTGGCCATGCCCCTCAGTACAAGTATTGAGACCCCATTGTACCACGACAGACGATTTTTCGATGGATATGTCTTTCGTGCTAAACTGTATCCATGTCGAACGGACGAAGTGCTGCGCCAGGGACGAACCTTGAAGCGCTGAAACCGAAGCCCCCTGCACCGGAGGCGGCGGATCAGACGTTGGATGAACTCACGTCCGTGGAAGCGGACGAGCGCGTGCGCGAGACGCTTACTGAAACGAAAGACAACATCCTGCATGCCGAATCGAAATCCGAACTTGAGGCGGCCAAAGAAACGGCCGTTCTCGCGGCGCCGACCGCGTGGGGCGCGCAGGGGGTTACCGCCGTTCCGAAGGATGCGGTCATCATCGAGGTCGAGAAACTGCTCGAGGAGGGTGTCGGTCCGCTCTTCGCGTCGCTACCCGCCGAGGCGAAGCCCTTGTTCAAGAAAAAGGGAGAAGAAGCGTCCCGGGAAATCGCCGACATGGTTCGGTCGTTGAACGTACGGGCGAAGCGCGTTCTGGAACTTATCTACACATGGCTTCGCACGATTCCCGGCGTCAATAAATTCTTCCTCGAACAGGAAGCGAAGATCAAAACGGACCGGATCGTTGAACTTACGAATGTACGGAAGGAAGAAGCGATGAAGGGGACGGGTCAGTAGGGGCAGGTCTTCGACCCGCCCGTACGTTCGAGAGTACGAACGTACGAACCAACAATCATACGAGCTTCATCATGACGCTGCTTCAACTCGATGCTGTTCCCACGCAGAACGGCGGATTTGGTTTGCCAAACGTCGGCGACGTACTCGCGAGCCCGTACGTCACGATCGTACTCGTGATGGTGGGCGTCTTCATCGTGATCTGGACGGCGATCCTGGTGATCCGGCACATGTACATGGTTCGCGGAAAAGCCAAAACGGCATTCAACATGGCAATCCTGCTCGTCAAAGTGCCGAAGGAGACGAAGAAGGAAGACGCGAGCGGAGAAAAATCGGCACAGCAGGTACAAGAGTTGATTTCGGTCATGGAGACTATTTTCTCCACGATGGGATCGCTCACTGCGCAGAAGGGACTCGGCGCATGGCTCTTCGGCCGCACGGACCACTTCGGATTCGAAATCGTGTTCCACCGGAATAAGATCTCGTTCTTTGTGGCAACGCCCAGCGAGTACAGGGGTTTCATCGAAGAACAGATCCATGCCCAGTACCCGCACGCGGACATCGAGGAAGTGACGGATTACAACATTTTCAGCCCAACGGGCATCGTAATGGGCAGTTACCTGAAGCTTCGCAGGCCGAGTTATTTCCCCATCAAGACATACAAAAAGCTGGATACGGACCCGCTCAATTCCATGACGAATTCGCTTTCAAGATTCGAAGAGGGTGACGGGGCGGCGATCCAGTATGTCGTCCGGTCGGCCCGGGGCGGATGGCGAGGCGAAGGACTACGCATCGCGCACGCGATGCAGCAGGGGAAGAAGCTCAAAGACGTCAAAGGCGGCGGGATCATGGGCGCGGTCGGAAAAGAATTGAAAGGTCTCGCGACCGCCGGGAAGACCGGCGAAAAGAAACCAGAAGAGGCCTACCGACTCTCGCCGCTCGAGGAAGAGATGGTCAAAGGACTGGAAGAGAAGGCTTCGAAAGCCGGGTTGGACGCGAACATCCGCGTGATCGTGTCGGCGAAGACGCCGGAACGCGCACAGCGCGAGTTGAACGACATCCTTGGGTCGTTCGGTCAGTACAACATCTACGAGTACGGCAACTCGTTCGTGAAGGCCATGCCGAAATACCGGACCGCGCTCATCAAGCACTTCATCTACCGGCACTTCGACGAACGGTACAAGGTCACGCTGAACGCGGAAGAGATGGCATCGCTCTTCCACATGCCGCTCCCGACGACTGAGACGCCGAAAATCGACTGGCTGTTATCCCGCAAAGCGCTCCCGCCATCGAACTTGCCAACCGAGGGAGTCCTTCTGGGCTATTCGGAGTACCGCGGCCACAGATATACGATACGCATGAAACCTCAGGACCGCAGACGGCACATGTACATCATCGGAAAATCAGGCACGGGAAAAACAGAAATAATGAAGGCGCTGGCGCAGCAGGACATCGAGGAAGGCCGCGGATGCTGCATCATCGACCCGCATGGAGACTTCGCAGACGACGCGCTTGAATTCGTTCCTCGCGAACGGGCGGACGATGTAATCTTCTTCGATCCGGCGGACTTTGAACGGCCGATGGGGCTGAACATGCTCGAGTACGATCCGAAGTTTCCGGAGCAGAAAACATTCGTGATCAACGAGATGCTTAAAATCTTCGACAAGCTGTATGACTTGAAATCCACCGGCGGTCCGATGTTCGAACAGTACATGCGGAACGCGATGATCCTGCTCATGGATCATCCTGAATCCGGCAGTACGCTTCTGGAGATCCCCAAAGTGCTTTCAGATGAAGAATTCCGCGAGTTCAAACTCTCGAAATGCAAAACGCAGGCAGTGAAAGACTTTTGGACGAAGGAAGCGCAAAAAGCCGGAGGAGAGGCGAGTCTCCAGAACATGGTTCCCTACATTACGTCTAAGCTCACGCCGTTCGTGTCGAACGACTACCTGCGGCCCATCATCGGGCAGCAGAAGAGCGCATTCAACGTGCGCGACGTGATGGACTCGCAGAAGATACTCATCCTCAAGCTCTCCAAGGGGAAGATCGGTGACTTGAACGCCTACCTCGTCGGCATGGTTCTCGTCGGAAAGATCCTGATGGCGGCGCTGGCGCGCGGGGATATGCCGGCCGAAGAACGCAAGGACTTCTACCTCTACATCGACGAGTTCCAGAACTTTCTGACGGATTCGATCTCTGCGATCCTCTCTGAAGCGCGCAAATACGGGCTCGACCTGATCGTCGGGCACCAGTTCATCGGCCAGCTCGCAGGCAAGGGAGGGGACAACGCGATTCGGGACGCAATCTTCGGCAACGTCGGAAGCATGCTCGTGGGCCGCATCGGGGTGGAAGACGCGGAGTTCCTCGCGAAGGAGTTCGTACCCGTGTTTAGCGAATATGACCTCGTGAACGCCGAGGCCTTCACGTTCAACGCGAAGATTCTGATCAACAACCAGGCCTCACGGCCGTTTAACTTCCACCCGCTGCGCGCGCGTCGCCCGGAAACGAAAGAACTCGCGAACATGATCCACGAACTTTCGCGTTACAAGTATGGCCGCAAGCGGGAACTCGTGGAGGCGGAGATTCTTGAGAGACAAACGAGCGTGGAGGTGATGATGGGTGAGGGGGTGATGTAGACTGTTGCGCGTCGCAGGCGACGCGTTCTCCGATCCGTCATCCCGACCGAGGTCGCCCCTCGTAGTCCGCACGAGAGAGATGTCGTCTGGCGACCGAGCGGAGGGACCGCTTTGCGAAGCCGAGCACATCTATTGTTGAGGGGCTTCTAAGGCACTACTCCGTCTGGACGATACAAAGACGGACTCGACGTAGAGCGACGTAACGCGTTGAGCGTATCGCGTGGCTGGAAAGCGGTCCCTCCGCTCGGTCGCCGGCAGCGCATAGCTCTTGCGACCCACACGTGGCGACCTCGGTCGGGATGACGCTTGGTAGGGCTCGCGGCTCGCAAGGAACGACAATCGAGGGTTCCGTCGGCCTCGGTCGGGATGACGGAAACGAAGCTGGCGTGGCGCGACCCGAGCACAGGATGGTCTTTCGTCCTTCTGTGATGACGAAAGGGGGAGTTATCCACTTGTTCAACCACCAAGCCCACGTTATTCTATCTGTGGATAACTCTATTCCATTGGGTGGGATAAAGACCTCCAAATAAAAATATGCCGGACAAACCGGCGAAACAAAACGCGGACGAGGGCGCTGTTCCGGGCAGCGCGCCAGAAACCGCTACAGGCGTTGAGACGAAATTTGCCTTGGCGCGAAAGATCATAGCGGGCCTGAAAGAGGAGCTCGCGAATTTAGAGCGTTTGATGACGAGCGACGCGGATCCCGCGGATCTTGAGGAGCTGATCCAGCGACGAGCCACGTCTGATGGAGAAACGATCGGACCGGCACAGGACGGCAGGATCATTGAAGGAGTTTTTGACGGCCAGCATATGGTGGGGTCGGACGGCCGACAGTATCTGGTGCCGCCGAACTACGCGTCGAAGAGCAAACTCGTTGAAGGCGATATTTTGAAACTCACGATCGCGCCGAACGGTACGTTTCTTTTCAAGCAGATTGGCCCCATCGAACGTCAGCGGGTGATGGGCGTTCTTACGCGTGATGAGCACACCGGAGATTGGAAAGGAATTGCGAACGGAAAGAAGTACAATATCCTCACAGCCTCCGTCACTTTTTTTAAAGGACAGGCGGGTGACGATTGCGTGATCCTCGTTCCCAAGAGCGCACCGTCGCGCTGGGCCGCGGTGGAGAATGTGATCAAGCGTTATTGATGGTACCAACCCAGACATGTACCGTACGGGCGGGTTGCTGTACGGGCGGGTTTTTGAACCGCCCCTACGGACCCGCCCTTCTGCTGCGAGGAACTTAGGCCCGAGGGCGGGTATACGCCCCGTA
>DATMXG010000007.1:0-13533 GCA_035561755.1 Methylomirabilis sp. (SeqCode) | reverse complement strand
GGAGAAGTATAACCGGCTAATGGAGATCGAGATCGAAATGGGGAGGTGAGCCAGTCTGCTTCGCGATGCGAGGCTTCGCTTCGCGAGACGGGGACAGCCGCGATTTTCTTGTCGTAGGATGTGGTTGATGGTAAGTTTAATCCGGTACGAACGCATGGAAATACAGACGCGCGTCTCCTTCCCGAACATTACCGGGGAGGGAGTGTCTCTCTCCGCAGGCATGGACAAACCAATAGAATTAGAGAAGCTGGTTGAGATCGTCACGCAGGATGTCCCTCATTCGGCTGCGCTCAGGGCAGGCTCACGACACGCGCTCCCGCGGGTCGTTTTCGTTGTGGGCCCCACGTCGTCCGGCAAGACGGATCTCGGTCTTCGGCTCGCGAAAGAGTTCGGTGGCGAGATCGTGAACGCGGACGCGCGGCAGATCTACCGTGACCTTTCGATCGGCACGGGCAAACCGTCTGGCAAGCGTTCGAGATGGAAGGGGCATACGGCCTACATGGTGGATGGCGTTCCACACTACCTCATGGACTTCCTGCCGCCAGACAAGACGTACACGGTGGCGCAATGGCGCGAGGCTGCGCTTCGGGCCGTGAAGGGGATGGTGAAGCGCGGGGCGCTGCCGATCGTCGTTGGGGGCACCGGACTCTACGTATCGGCGCTCATCGACAATTACCGGTTCCCCGCAGTGGCGCCGCAGCCGGCGTTGCGCAAGGCGTACGAGGAGAAGTCGCTCGATGAGCTCGTGCGTCTCCTCCTTGTGGTCGACCCCGGCGCATCGGGCGTCGTTGATTTGAAAAATAAACGTCGCGTCATCCGCGCGCTCGAAGTCGTGACGTACACGGGCAGGAGGTTTTCTGAACAACGCACGCAGGGGGAGCCGCTCGTGGAGGCGTTTCAGGTGGGCATCCACCTGCCGAAGGAGGAGCTCTTCAGACGCATCGACCGGAGCATCGAGAGCATGGTGGACGAGGGGCTTATCGATGAAGCTCGCAGCATCTTCCGCCGTGGCTTCAAGCCGAACCTGCCCAGCATGACCTCCATCGGGTACCAGGAAATCGCGCGGTATCTCCGTGGAGAGGCTTCGCTCGAGGAAGCGCTTGCCTTGGTCAAGAAACACACGCACCAATACACCAAACGCCAGTGGACCTGGTTTAAGCGCGACCCGCGGATCCGTTGGGCGTCGTCGGAAGACGAGGCGGTGGAGATGGTGGGGGAGTGGCTCGGCGGGTCATCCTGAGCGCAGTGAAGGATCCCTTTCAGGCCTCGCGACCGTCCTGCGCCACCGCGTCACTTATGTACGATGCGGCGTTTGCTCTCGCCACGATTCCCGCATACGCACACCCGTCACTCGTCATATGGCACAGCCACCGGCAGCTTCCAACGCGTCGCAATATCTCTCCATCCTGGGTTACGACTCTTAATGAGCGCGACTTTCTTGCAACGAAGCCAGCCCTTCAGTTCTTTCTCTCTCGCGATCGCGTCACTGATATCCAACAATCGTTCGTAGTAGACGAGTCGTTTGCAGTCGTATCTCGCCGTAAAACTTTTCAAATGGATCTTCGTCCGATGTTCAGCTAATCGTCGTTTGAGATTGTTTGTGACACCGATATACAGCGTCCCGCTCATGCTCGCGAGGATGTACACGAAATAATAGTTCCCTTCCATACCATCCATTCAGTCTCAAAGACCGGGAAGGTCGTCAAGTGTGGATAACCCAAGGGAATACTTCGGAATGCGTCTTGTTGGTAAACGCGGCATTGTACAGGAGAGACAGCGAGTCTAAGGACGGTCACGAGGCTCGAAAGGGATCCTTTGCTGCGCTCAGGATGACCGGTAAGGGGATGGGTTGACTGATGTGTCGCTTGCCGATAGCCTGCCGCCCATGACCGTACCTTCAACTGACGAAAATCTCGACCTCGTGGATCAGAACGACCGCGTCATCGGCCGCAAACGTAGGTCCGAGGTGTACGCGAAGGGCCTGGCGAATTTTCGCGTATTAACGCGTTCCTGAAACGAGAGGATGGCCGGCTCTGGATCCCTCGTCGCGGCCCCACGAAGCGGATCCATCCGCTCGCGCTCGATATGAGCGTGGGCGGACACGTGGAGAGCGGGGAGACGTACGACGACGCGTTTCGTCGGGAGACGGAGGAGGAGTTGGGCATCGACGTCACACGCATCCCGTATCGGCTGATCGGCCACTTCACGCCTCATGAGCACGGACTCTCGGCGTTCATGAACGTGTACGAGATCACGTCCAACGACGTTCCCGACTACAACCGCGAGGATTTCATGGAATGGTTCTGGCTCACGCCAAAAGAAGTCCTTGAGCGGGTCGAGGCCGGAGACAAGGCGAAGAGCGACCTGCCAAAGCTCGTACGGCTCGTGAACGAGGACTGAACAACGGGGCGATGCAACGCGTCGCCCCTACTTTTATACTCCCACGATTTTTTTCACGACTTCTTTCACTTTTTCTGGATTCGCTCGTCCCTCCGTGGCTTTCATCACACCGCCCACGAACCACATGAGGACGTTCTGTTTGCCGGCGCGGAGCTCGTCCGCCTGTTTCGGGTTTGCATCCACAATGCGGCGGACTTCCGTTTCAAGGTCCGCGTCGCTCATATTCTGACCCAAGTTGTGCTCTTCCATGAGCTGCGACGGGTCACGGCCGGTTTCGACCATCATCCCGAGGAGACGGAGGCCGTTCGCGCTGTTGATTTCGCCTTTCAGAAGTAGGTGAATGAATTCGGCAAAGTCTTCGGCCGACAGCTTTAGGTCTTTGATCGTCTTGTTGCGTTCGGCGAGAAGTCCCGCCAGCTTCGACGTCAACCATCCACCCGTAAGCTTGGCGAGCTTCGCCTTGCGTTCCTGCACGATGTCGCCACCGCTTTTTTCCTTCGTGTCGTCTGACGCCTCGATCCAGCCGCCCAACTCGCCCATGACCTGCTCGGCGTAGTCGGCCCAGCCTTCGTTCGCGATGAGGAACCGCGCGTCTGATTCGCTGAAGCCCCACTCGTCCGTGATACGGCGACGCGTGTCGTCCGGAAGTTCGGGGAGACGTGATCGCATCTTCTCGCGGACCGCGACGAGGTCCACGGGCGGCAGGTCGGGTTCGGGGAAGTAGCGATAGTCCGCGGCGCCTTCTTTCGTCCGTTGCTCAATGGTTACGCCCTTGTTTTCGTCCCAGCCTCGGGTCGCCCCAGACACAGGAGGCGTGTTGGATTCGTAGAGATCCGTCTGCCGTTCGATCTCGTACGCGAGGGCACGTTCGACCGCGCGGAAGGAGTTGATGTTCTTGACCTCGATTTTCGGATTCAGGCCTTCTTGCGCCGGCGTCCCGTCTTGTTTCATGGGCATGAGCGACACATTTGCGTCGCAGCGCATCTGGCCCTTTTCCATGTCCGCGTCCGACACGCCGATGCGGCGCAGCACGAGCCGCAGCGCCTGGAGAAACGCCTTGGCTTCGGCCGGGGATCGGAAATCCGGTTCAGTCACGATTTCGAGGAGCGGCGTGCCGCCACGGTTATAGTCTACGAGCGTGTATGCGCCGCCGGGTGCGTGGATGTTTTTTGCCGCGTCTTCCTCGAGGTGTGCCCGCGTGATGCCCACGCGCACGCGATTCCGTGGCGGATCCTGGTCCGACACGTCGAAGTCGAACCAGCCCTCGGCACAGACGGGCAGGTCGTACTGTGAAATTTGGTACCCCTTCGGCAGGTCTGGGTAGAAGTAGTTTTTCCGATCGAACTTGGCGCGATCCGGGATACGGCAATGGAGCGCGAAGCCGGCCAGGATCGCGAGTTCGAGCGCGTGACGGTTCAGCGCCGGAAGCGCGCCCGGTTGGCCTGTACATACCGGGCAAATCGCCGTATTCGGATCCGCTTCGCCATCATTCACGTTCGCACAGCCGCAGAACATTTTGCTCGCGGTTTTTAGCTGTACGTGGATTTCAAGGCCGATGATGGGGGCGTAGGGCATGGCGGGAAGGATAACGTGGCTTGTAGCATGCGGCAAGCTCGAGAACGATTTGAGAACGGTGTATAAATTACCGGATCTTTAACGAAAATACGTTCCTCGCTTCGCTCGGAATGACAAAATACCCTCGTCATTCCGAGCGAAGCGAGGAACGTATTTTCGTCTAAAATTTGATAGTCGTAGACCGGTCGTTTACCGCGTCTTCTCAAGCGCCTTATATAGCTTGACCTGGTAGATGATGAACAGCGGGATGAAGGCGGCCTGTATGATGCTTTGGATGAGATCAAGGATGCCTGTCGCGAGCGGGTTTGAGCTTTCAGTGGAGAGGAGCGCGCCAACCTTTGCGCCGCCCGCCACGATACCCACGAGGAGCATGGCGGCTATGGTGACGATCATTACGAGTATGCCGAAGACGAACGCGCCCGCAATCTGCCGCCACAATACGGCCCAGAACCGGTTTTTCGTGAGCGCCCACGAGTCGGCGAGCGCCGCGCGGCCGCGGAGGTTTTTCGAAAACAGCGTGAGCTGCGAGAATCCGAGCCGGACGCCAACGTAGATACCCGGGAGAATGAGGAGGAGGAGTGCGCCCATGGTCGCCAAGCCCTGTAAGAGGCCGATCACGAGGAGGGGCAATACGAGCTGCCAGGCGTTCGCGGTGGTTCGATCCGACACCTTCTCTCCCTTCTCGGTTGCGAACACGACCTGATAAAGCGCCACGCTCACCCAGATCGAGACGGCGATCGTGGCGGTCACCTGCGCCACGGCGGAGGCGATGATTGCGAAATCCTGACCGGCCGGGATGGCGAGGTCCGCGAGCGCGAGGATAGCCGGCAGGATGAGCCACGCAGAGTAGCGCACCAGGGCTTCCCATGATTTCGTAAACGCCTGCCAGGAGCTCTTGATGAGTTCGAGGGCAGGAATGAGGGGTGTTGGCATATGTGAAAATAATAACATGCAATCTTCATGAAGACGAGTACTCCGTCCAAATTTAATTCCAACCGAGTCCCGCCGCAGGCGGGACGAACGGAGAGCTTGCCTGAGCATAGCCCAAAGGGACAGTTTTCCAGCTTGGTGGAAGCTGGAAAACTGTCCCTCCGCTCGGTCGCGAGGAGCCACGGACTTCGTGTCTGGTGCGTGGCGCTCCCTCGGTCGGGATGACGCCTTGTAAGAAGACCGCGCAGTGGCACCAAGCGGTCAGTAAGCGGGTGCGAGTTCCTCGAGGAGCCGCGTCATGTCGGCGGCGACTTCGTCTTTCGTCTTTCCGCCGTCGATGATGAACATGCGCGTGCCACGCTCGGTGAGGGGCGCGGTCACGGGTGCGCTTCGAAAGCGTTCAGCGGCGACGGATTGAAAGTCCGCCTGTTCGTACCGAACGTCATCGCGTTTGTCTGTGCGGCTGGCAAGCCGGGCGTGCGCGATGTTCGGGTCGATATCCAAAAACACGAACACGTCCGGCGTGCGTTCGAGCGCAATGATGTTGCCCGGAAGGGAGAGCAGCCACTCGACCGTGATCGGGTCGCCGCGCTTCTCCGTCTCATACTGCAACGGCTGATACGCGAGGGACGTGAGGAGCCCGCGGTCCTGGATCACCCAGCGTCCGGGTCTCGCGGCCAGAAAAGGCAGGATGAGACGGCGGTACTGCACGCCACGGTCGAGTGCGAACGCATGTGCCGCCATGGCGGCATCATACGGCGTGCCGTTCCGGATTATTTCGTTTCGGATGGCCCAGCCGATGCCTGCGTGGGTGGGTTCGGCGGTGAGGAGGACGTCCGCGTCACTCACGTCTTCGAGCGAGGGGAGCGTCTTCTCGCGTTTGCTCCAGTCCACGACGTCGAAGATCTTCAATCCCCGTTTTTCGGCCCAGTTCCGCGCCGACGCGAGGAGCGTGCTTTTGCCCGAACCGTCGATGCCGTCGATCTGGACGAAGATTCCTCGATCAGCGCGCGCGTTCATAGGTTGCAAATGCAAATTCGTTATGATCCTCGCGCGTCGTTTCCTTCCATGCAGACGGGTCAATGGCTGGGAATAGCGCGTCGCCTTCGATCACGCGGTCCACGTGCGTGATTTCAAGCCGGTCCGCCTTGTCCATCGTCTGGCGATACACATCCGCGCCGCCGATGACCATCACATCGTCCGCGGTGTGCGTCTCCAGCGCTTCGTCGATAGACGAAAAACGTTCGACGCCTTGGGGGAGGGAATAGTCCGGTTGCCTCGTGACCACGACGTTTTTCCGACCGGGGAGCGGACGGAATTTCTCGGGAATGGACTCCCAGGTCTTCCGTCCCATGAGGACCGTCTTACCCGTTGTGAGCGACTTGAAGCGCTTCAGGTCTTCCGGAAGATGCCAGGGCAATCGGCCCTCCGTGCCGATGACGTTGTTCGAGGAAATGGCGGCGATGAGGGTGATCGGCATGAGGATGTGAGCGGCTGATCCCGTTGCTAGCAATTGAAAGGGTTTCCTCGGCCGTCTGACGGCCTCGAAATGACAAAAAGTTACACTGCGATGGGAAAATCAATTTTGTCCTGCGACTCGTACCCTTCGAGCCGCGTATGCTCGCCGGTCCAGTCGTAGATAGACGTGAATGGTTCAGTCACGATGCGTGGGAGCGCGCCCGGGGTGCGTCCAAGCTGTTCCCTCGCGCCGTCCACGTGGTTCACGTAGATGTGCGTGTCGGCGAGAAAGCCGATGATTCTTCCTTCTTTGAGTCCTGATTCCTTCGCGAGCAGGTGGAGAAGGAGCGCGTAGCTCGCGATGTTGAACGGGAGGCCGAGCATGGTGTCGACGGACCGCTGGTTCCAGAGCAGATTCAATTTTCCGTTCACGACCGTGACTTGAAATCCGTAATGGCAGGGCGGGAGCGCCTGTTCGGGAAGGGCCTTGGGGTTCCAGGCCATGACGATCATTCGCCGGTCGTTCGGGTTCGATTTGAGGCGGTCTACCACCGTCTTCAGCTGGTCAATGCCTTTCCCCGCGTAGTCCGTGTCCCAATTTTCATACGGGGCGTCGAAGTGCCGCCACTGGAACCCGTAGACAGGACCAAGATCCCGTTCTTCCGCCATGCGCTTTTTGGACGCTTCGTCGTGACCATACGGCGCCTTTTTCGGGTTCGCCCATTCGTTCCAGATCGTACAGCGACGTTCCTGGAGCCACCTCTTGTCCGTGAGACCTTTGATAAAAAATTCCAGCTCTACTCGAATTGTTTTGAACGGCATTTTTTTCGTGGTCAGTAACGGAAACCCATCCACCATGTCATGCTCAAACATGGCGCCCGCCACCGTGATGGCGTCGACACCGGTTCGGTTTTCCTTGCGTTCGCCGTGGTCCAGGATACGGCGGACGATGTCGAGGTAGGCTTTCATAGATGACGATAGTTTACCCTGTCGTGCCCCAGCCGCCACGCGAAGGTCCAAGCGCGGGTCCTTCTTCGAACGTCACGCGGTCGCGTTTGAGAACGATCGCCTGCGCGAGCCGAGTTCCGACCTTCACGTCCACAGCCGTGTCTCCCGGATTCCAGACGTAGATCAGGCATTCGTCGTTCGGTCCGCAGTAGTCCGCGTCGAGTATACCTGTTTGATTGCCGAGGCGGAGACCAGTCTTTGTATACATGGACGACCGCGGAAAGATGAGCATCACATGATCTGCCGGAATGCCGAACACGAGTCCGGTCCGCAGGAATGCCGTACCGCCCGGCTCGATCACCGCATCCTCGATCACATGCAGGTCGAACGCCGCCGCGCCCGCTGTCTGGTACTGCGGGACAACGGCGCGCGGGTCGAGTTTGGTGATGCGGACGAGCATGGGTTACGAATAGTTACGAATGACGTTCCTCGGCTTCGCTCGGAATGACAATTACGAATATACGAATTCACGAATGGGGTTATGTGACATCGAGCTGTGTTGTCATCTCGTCGATCTTCTCTTCCAGTTCCGCGACCGTCCCTTCGTTCTTGATATGAATTGTTGCGCGCTTCATGACGGTCGGGACCGTGAGTTCGGTCGAACGGCGTTCTTGCGCCTGGAACTCTTCCCACGTGAGGTCGGTTTCATCGGTCTTTTCACCGCGTTTCGTGATGCGTCCGTAGCGAATTTCCGGTGACGCTGCCACGGCAATGAGAACGAAATGAGGGAGCGGTTCGAGCGCCGCTAGGTCTTCCACGCGGCGGATGCCGTCAATCACCACGACGGGCGCCTCGCTCGATACCGCATCCCTCGCTACGGCATAGGAGAGCGCCTGTTCGCCATACTCACGCCGCATGGCTTCAGAGAGCTTAATCAGGTTGTCGCGCGAGTTATCGAGCGCCATCACGTCCAGGACCTTCGAGAGGTAGGAGCTGAACTTAACAATGATGCCACCGTAGCGCGTCGCGAGGTAGGATGCGACGTACCCTTTTCCGGATCCGAGCTGGCCCGTGAGGCCGATGATGAGTTTGGGCATGGGACCAAATGGACAGGTGAACAAATGGACGGGTGAACGGGTCTACAAGTGAACGTGTGAACCTGTTCACGTGTACACCTGTCCACATGTTTCAACCGAGGTCGAATCGTCCGAGATCATCCCATACGGGCGATTGAGGTTCAACGGCCGGATCCACGGTCGGTTTTGCGATGGGCGAGGGAGTCGTCGTCGCGCGGGGGTTGGCGGCGGAAGGCGATGAGAACCATTTTGCGAGGCGTGGACCCGACTGGCTCGCGTAGTTCGATTTCATGTCTTGGCCATACAGCTTTTCCGGGGTTGAGAGCATGCGTTCGAATGCCATGAGGCAGATGGGCTGGCCGTCGCGTAATACGCATTCATGACCGAATGCTTCCACTTCGAGCACGGCGGCGGTACCGCGTTTCGCGTCGTCGGCATCCCAGCCGAACCCGGGATCGAAGAACCCCGCGAAGTGCGAACGGAATTCGCCTTTCGACGGGTCGTAGTTGGCCATCTCGGCCGCAAGGTGCGGGGGGACAACGATTTTTTCTTTCGTCGAGAGCACGTAAAACGTCCCCGGCGTGAGCGTGAGTTCTCCGGTGCGCGGGCGTGCAATGGGTTCGAAAAAGTCGAATGGATTGTGGTCGTAGCGCGCGGTGTCGAGCACGTTCCATGCGCCCGGATGCGAACGCCAGCCGATCACGCCGTCCGGACCGTCCGCTCCGAGCAGGTCGATGGTCATCGTCACTCCTTCTTGCACGATGTTTTCGTTCGACGGGATGTGGCGGCCATCGATGCTGCGCAGCAACCGGTGGTTGTCGTAGGCGATCTGGTGCTCAAGTGCGTTCAGTTTGGCGTTGCCGTAGAAGAACCGTATCTGGTTCACGCGGTCACCGGCGTGCAGACGCACGGGGAAGCTCTTCGGCACCACCTCGATCCAGAGCGATCCCGCATAACCGTCCGGAACCGAGTCGAACCGCGGCAGTCCGTCGGCCACGAGTCGCGCGCGCAGGTCGATGCGACCGGACGACGACTTGTTGCTCACGGTCGCGTGGATCGTCTTCGGGAGTTTCAGCGACTCCTTCAACCGGATGAGGTAGATGCCGCCGCGTTCAAGCGGCAGGTTGAGGGTCGCCGTGTACAGCGAACCGCGGCTGATGATTTCTTTGACCGGTTCGCCGGGGCGTGGCAGGTACGAACCCCGCATGCGGTACACCTCGTCCGTGATCGTGAGATCGAGCGACGACGGCTGGATAGCCGCGTCCGACGCGCCCGTCACATACCCCGCTTGGAGGATGTCACGGATGGTTTGGAAGGGGAGCGCGCCGGGGCGGTTGGCCATAAGAGGGCTACCTTAACGGAGGGACCGCGAGGTGGGAAGGAGTCCGAAATAATGACGAAATTCCCCTCGGCTTCGCTCGGGGCAGGCTCCTGACGAATGACGAAACATGATTCTTCGAAGCCCGACATTAACCGTTTCGTCATTCGGATACCAAAAAACCGAGTAATCTCGGTTTTTCGTCTGCGTTCCTTTCAGTTTAGATCCCACTCACATCCACCTTTATTCCCGGTCCCATCGTCGACGTCAGCGTGACGCTGTTGATGTAGGTTCCCTTGGCCGAGGCCGGCTTGTTCTTCTTCAGGGCGTCGACGAGGGTGGTGAAGTTCTCGAGGAGTTTCGGCGCGTCGAGCGACGTCTTGCCGATCGCCTGGTGGATGTTGCCGGTGGCGTCGTTTTTGAACGCCACCTTCCCGCGTTTGAGTTCTTCCACCATTTTCTTCACGTTCGCTCCCACGGTGTCGGTTTTCGGGTTCGGCATGAGACCTTTCGGACCCAGCACCTTCGCTACCTTGGCGAGCTTAGGCATCATGTCCGGAGTGGCCACGGCCACGTCGAAATCGATCTTCTGTGTTTTTGCGATTTCGTCGATGAGTTCTTCGCCGCCCACGATGTCGGCGCCAGCTTCGCGTGCATCTTTCTCCTTGTCGCCCGTCACGAACGCGGCCACCTTCTTCGTCTTGCCGATGGAATGTGGGAACACGAGCGTGGAACGAACGGACTGGTCGCTTTTCTTCACGTCAATGCCCAGGTTCACGTGGCACTCGATAGTGCTGTCGAACTTGGTGTTTCCAGTCTTCTTTGCGAGCTCGATCGCTTCGGCGGGCGGGTAGAGCTTCTTCGGATCGATGAGCTTTTTCAGCTCCTGGTAGCGTTTGGAACGCGGCATAGGTCTTGTGTGGTACGGACGTCCCCCGCGTCCCGCCGCTGGCGCGACTTTGGAGGACTCCCACGCTAAGAATGAGGTTGGCGAGAGGGTAACCGGATGCGTCGATCAGGTCAAGTCCCCGTCGATACTATATTGAACCGAAAGGCCGACCTGGTATGGACGGTCGGCCCTCTGTCGCCGTCTCGAATTTGAGGCGTTTACGGCGTGGTTCCGGTGGCAGTCGGAGGTGCGGGTACCGGTTGCGCCTCGAGCTTCTGGATTTCCAGCAGTAAGTTGTCGTTCGCGGTCTTGAGATCGGCCATCTGTGTATCGCGCGTTTGGTTCGCCTGGGCGAGGCTGTCGAGTTTTCCGGAGAGTCCCGCAAGATCCGCAGACGTCTTGTCCCCCAGTGTCATTATTTGCGTCTGGATCGCGTCGATGCGGAAGTAGAGCACCAAGAAACCGATGGCCGTGAGGATAGCGAGCGCAACCATGAGGCCGACGGTCAGAGAGATGCCTGCGCGGCGCGGCAGATCCGTCATCGGGATTTTCGTGACTGGTGTGTCTTTCGGTTGCGCGGCGGGAGACATGGGCGCCCTTACGGCTGCGCTCAAGGCAGGCTTCGGCATTGGACCGGACGGTCGTGATGGCATAGGGGGTGTCATCGTTGGCGTCTTGATCTCCTGCGGTTTTGGCGGTTGAGTCGGCGGGGGAGTCGGCGACGAAGCGGGTAAGGGACCGAGTGCGCCTTGAGGTTGGTCGGACATAGAGGGGGGCATCAAAGAGTTACGTTGCAAGTATATCAAAGTTTTGCATCATCGTGTTATGGAGAGCTTGTAGGATTCGGCAATCGGCAATCGGGCTCATGGTGGTATTGGGAGGATGTGGGAATCTGAACTCGCCGGGGAACATCGGAAGGTATTGCCTGTAGGATTCGGCAATCGGCAATCGGGACCGCGGCGTTCGCCGATTGCCGATTGCCGAATCCTATGAGTTGAAACACCGCGAATCACATCGAAGGCTTCTGTTTCCCACATCCTCCCAATACCACCATGAGCCCGATTGCCGATTGCCGAATCCTACACGCAGAAACCCCCGAGTCGCCTCGGGGGTTTCTGTGTCCCACGTCTTGCTTATACGACAGTCAGTCCCATCTGCCGCGCCGTGCCTTCCACCTGCCGCATGGCGGCTTCGATCGAGTGGCAATTCAGATCTGGCATCTTCTTTTCCGCGATCTCGCGGATCTGTGCCTTTGTGACCCTGCCGATTTTTTCTTGGAGCGGCTTGCCGGACCCCTTTTGAATCCCGGCGGCCTTCTTCAGCATTTCGGCGACCGGCGCCACCTTCATGATGAAGTCGTACGTGCGGTCTTCGTACACCGTGATGACGAGAGGGACCACTTCTCCACGGCGGTCAGCCGTGGCATCGTTGAATTTCTTGCAGAACTCGGCGATGTTCAAGCCCTGAGGCCCGAGCGCGGTCCCGACCGGAGGCGCGGGGTTGGCTGCGCCGCCGACGATCTGGAGCTTGATGAGTGTTTTGACTTTCTTGGCCATAGTCGTTGATGGTGATCGTGGATCGTGGATCGTTGTGTCGCTCGTGTCGATTCCGACGATCCACGAACGACGATCTACAATCGATCGTGTGAATGAGGGGGCGGCGAGAAGCGCACCAGCCCATCCATGCACGCGGTTAGATCTTTTTTACTTGGGTGAAGTCCAGTTCCAACGGCGTTTCTCGTCCAAACATCGATACGAGCACCTTCACTTTGCCGCGTGCGCCGTCGATTTCGATGACCTTGCCCTCGAATCCCTTGAACGGACCGTCACCGATACGTACGGCCATGCCCTGCACCAGGTCGATTTCGACCTCCGGCGCTTCGCCTGCGCCTTTGCGCTTCAGGATCGCGTTCACCTCGGCTTCGGAGAGCGGCGTGGGCGTGGTTCCAGTTCCGATAAAACCCGTCACGTTCGGTGTGTTGCGCACCACGTACCACGAGTCGTCCATCACGTTCATCTCCACGAGCACGTAACCGGGGAAGATTTTCTCTTCCACCACTTTACGTTTGCCGTTTTTGATCTTTATTTTCTTTTCCGTGGGGACGAGCACGTTGAAGATCTTGTCTGACATGCCGAGCGTCTGTACGCGCATGCGCAGGTTCTCGGCCACGTTTTCTTCATAGCCGGAATACGTGTGAATGGCGTACCAGCGGCGTCCGTACTGAACTGTTTGCTTGGGCATACGTCGAAAGAGCGTTAAGGCTTGGGTGTTTCAAGCGGCGGGAGCTGGAGGCCGCCGTCTGCCGGGGCGGCGGGCTGCGTTTCGACCGTCGTATTCGGGGCAGCGGCAGGCGCGGCATCCGGTGTGAGCTCCGGTACGGTCGGTTGGGGAGCTTCGACGGCCGGTTTGCGTTCAAGCGCGAACGTAACCGCGCGTGACAGTCCGAAGTCGAGCGCAGCGAAGAACATGGCCAGGGCGACCGAGGCTACGATTACGAGCGCCGCATAGCGGATCGTCATGTCGCGCGACGGCCAGGTGACCTTGCGGAGTTCGGCGACCGAACTTTTCAGGTAGTCGCGGACGGTGGTGATGGGGGTCATGGGGAGCAGTTATTCGTTCTGGTTTCGGGTACCGGTTGTCGGGGGCCGTGACGGATCCTGATAGCAAGATTGTACCTGCCCCTGACAGCCGGTACCCGAAAACTCGGATGCAGCTTCAGGTTTTTTAAAACCCCGGCAGGGGTTTGATGCGTGGATCATAGCAGGGGTTGGGATGAAAAGCAAGCGGTCGACACTCAGCCCGCATTCTAAACTCAATGCACCACCCATTGATCCCTTCAAAACCCCAGTGGATTGTCCGCTAGGCCAGATCCAGAGAGGATACGAGCCTATGCGAGGCCAGCCTCTCACGCTCTATGAACGGGAAAAGATCGAGCTTCA
>DATMXG010000006.1:0-12602 GCA_035561755.1 Methylomirabilis sp. (SeqCode) | reverse complement strand
CCTTCGTACCTCCCGTGTCCGACGCAACGACGGGCGTGCCTTCCGCCATCGCTTCGACGATGATGGTCTGTTGATTCTCCAAAATCCGCGACGGCGCGATGAGCAGGTCTGCATCGGCGATAGCGCGCCGCGCGTCTTCGGGTGACAAGACGCCCCGCAATTCAAGACGGTGATCGGCCATATCGCGTGCTACGGACGCCATCGGCCCGTCGCCGACAACGACTGCGCGGCTCACGACCGTCGCGTCGAGGCGTTTCAGTGCGTCGAGAAATTCGTCAAACCCCTTGTCCGCGGACAGGCGGCCGACGTATGCGATCATTGCGGGACGGCGCAACAACCTGTCGCGCGGCGCGGACATTATAACGGGGTTTGGGATGATGATCCCCGTAGGGGCGCACGGCGTGCGCCCCGAACTCCGCGCCTCTGCGTTTCGGGGCGCACGCCGTGCGCCCCTACCGGGGATACCATGTAAGAAATGCCAATCAAGCAACCAACGCGTTGGACTGACCACGACATCCGGCACCCCGAATGTCCTGCGTCGCCACGCGGACCAGAACGCGCGCCACACACGCGCCTGCGCCGTCTTTGACGGCGCCACTGTCTCCTGCCCGGACGGATCGGTCAGCTGGATATCATGCAACGTATGGATCCAGCGAACGCCGTTCGACTGGACCGATCTCGCCGTCCCAATGCCGCACCCCGTGAGGTTGTGCGTGAGCAACACGTCCGGCTTCCACGCGTTGATGCGTTCGGCCACGTCGCGCCGCGGCTTCCTGTCGCTGAACAGGTGATACGCGAGACGACGCGAAGCCGACATCTCGGACAAGCGACCGAATTTCGACGGGAAACGCTCGATCTCGACACCATGCAGCGTTTCGGATGACCACGCGTCTGCCGTCGTCGGTGCGTAGACGCGGACTTCATGCCCAAACACGCCGAACCCATCGGCCTGCATGTAGGCGATGCGTTCCGCGCCCCCGCGACCGTCGGGCGGGAATGCGTTCGTGAGGATGGCGATGCGCATGGAAGGGAATGCCGAATGACTAATGACTAATGACTAATGACTAACAATTTTGTCATGCCTTCTGGCATTAGGCATTAGTCATTCAGCATTCTGCGTCAGACTTCGATAAACAGCCAACAACCTCTCCACCTGCTTGTCCCAATCGAACCGCGTCACGGCCTGCTCCCGCGCCGCGCGACCGAGCGCGGACCGAAGCGGTTCGTTCATCGTCAACTCTTTGATCGCGCCTGCGAGCGCTACCGAATTCTGCGGCGGCACGAGTAGGCCCGTGGTCCGGTCGAGCACGACCGAGCGCACGCCCGGCAGGTCTGATGCGACGACCGGCACGCCCGTTGCCATGGCCTCGACCGCGACCAACCCGAACGCCTCTGCCGCGCTCGTAGACGGAAACGCGAACACGTCCATCGCGCGATACGCGCCTGGCAGTCTGTCATGCGTCACGCGCCCCGCGAAGTGGCAGCGATCCGTGATCCCCATCTCTCTCGCTTGCGCGAAGAAGGCGTGCTTCCTGGGCCCGTCGCCCACGATGAGCGCGTGATGGTTAGGCGGCAAGAGCGTCATCGCCTTCAGGAGCACCGGCAGCCCCTTGAACTCATGTGCCTTGTCCATCCCCCCGACAAAGCCGATCACCCGCATCCCATCAGAGATTCCGAACGATTGCCGATTGCCGAATCCTAATGTCGAATTCGCCGGATACGATGAGGCATCCGCAACTGGGTGCGGATGGAATAATGAGTGATCCGCCCCGAACGGCATCTCGATCACCCGCTCCGGGTGCGCTTTCCGGAATCCGCGCAGCGACGAATGGTCGGCGTAATCGAAGCTTGAAACGAGAATCTTCCGCGCCGCGCGAAGGATCGCCGGCTGTGCGATGACGCGATACGAATCGAACGCGATTCCGGCAAGTCCTTTCGCCGTCGCGTCCATGTGAAACGTGATCACGAGCGGTTTTTTCCGCATGAGGCACGACTGCGCAACGCCTTCGGCCGTGCCGAAAAAGGGGTAGTGGAGATGAACGACGTCCGCTCCCCGGATCATCGACTCGAGGCCCGCGAGAATTCCAGCGTTGCCAAAACGAATCGGCGCGGGAAGACGCGTTACCCACGCAGGGTCCGGTTCCGCGAGCGTTCGCCGTAACTTCCGCGACACGAGGGTCGCATCCACGCCGCGGCCGCGCAGCCGCTTCACCATTTCGCTCGCCGCCTGACCGATCCCGCCGGTTTCAGGAGGCGCAACGCAGGAAATGTGGATGACCTTCATAGATTGCAGTCGTCCGCGGTAGGGGCGTCCCGCCTCTCGCGAGAGGCGGGACGCCCCGAACAAGATGAGGCAACTTCTCGGCTTTTACGTAGGGGCGCGGAGACCGCGCCCCTACCGAGGCACCGCATAATCAGGCTCATTACATTTACCACACCACGAGTAATTTCAATATCGCGAAGTATACTGCCATGAGCGGGTTCGCGACCTTCAACATGAACGGGCTTTCAACGTCCTGGTACGCGATGGACGAAACGAACCGTTTCAGGATCTCACGATCCGAACGTCTACGCAGTCGCTGCGTTGCTCGTCGCGTCGAGGCGAGGTACACCCATGTGGACGGCTTGAAGAACCAGGCCGTCGCACAGCCTTTCTCCTTCACCCAGCCGCCTTTGATCGAGAAGATCCACGTGGCGATCTCGACCGCAGCCATGGCCGGCAGGGTGAGAAGAATCGTCCCCAGCCGATAGTCCATGAGGTACACGGCCCAGCGGTTGCGCTCCATCCAGTACCACTTCTTCACCGACCGCGAGAATTCGTAGCGATGGCGCAGGATGCTCTTGGGCGCCAGCAGGTTGTCGTACCCGGAGATCATCATGCGCCAGCCGAGATCCAGGTCTTCGTGGTACGCAAACAGCGTCTCATCGAGCAGCCCGACCTTACGGAGGACTGAATTGCGATAAAGGACGCCGGCGCCGGACGCGTAAGCGATGGGCATAACGTCCATCGGCGCGTCCGCAACCGGCAGCTTGTACCCGCGACAATACCCGAATGCCGCGAAATGAATATCGTTCCCCGTGGAGTTGATCGTCTTCGGGTCCTGCATGAGCACGAGAAGCGACTGAACCGACCCGGCGTTCGGATGCGTCTCAGCGACCGCGACCGCCTCGCGCAACGTGCCGGGCTCAAAGGCCGCGTCGTGGTTCAGGAGATAGCAATAGTCCGCGTGTGACGTCCGCATCACCAGATTATTGCCGCCTGCAAAGCCCGTGTTCGACCCCGGTTCGTGCAACACCACCTTCGGCAGGTCTGCCGGAGGGTTCGCAAGGACGGACTTCACGTAGTCGGCCGACTCGTCGGACGAGGCGTTGTCTACAATATGGACGGTAAACGCATCGCGCGGGTAGTCCACGATGCACAGCCCACGCACGAGTTCTTCCAAATACGGCCGCGCGTTCCACGTGACCACGATCACATCGATACTGGGAACTGGGGGCCGGGGGCTGGGGACTTGGACAAGACGAGCGGACTGATCGTCCGCCCTTAGTCCCCATTTACCAGTCCCCTGTCCCCATTCAGTCATGCTTTTGCTCCGGTAGCTCCTTCAGCGCATCCTTCCTCACCACGTCCGTCAATCGGCGTTCGAGACGGTCTAGCGTTAAAAAAATCTTGAATACGAGAAAGAAGAGCGTAATGACGGACGCGTACAAGACAAAATCCACGCCACGACCGACCCCGAAGACATTCGCGACCGTCGTCGTGGTCTGCGGAAGGATAATGATGACGCCCGCGATCACCCAGAGCACGCTCCAGCCGAGCGCCTCGCGCCATGAGATGACGGACTGCTTCGCGCGCTTCCACGTTACGGCGAGCGCGAGGACAAGCGCGAGGACGAGGACGAATTGGATCAACATAGGTATTAACGACCTCCGATGAGTAATTGCCACACGATCTTGAACGCATCCGCCGATCGCTGACCTTTCGCGAGCGATTCAGACGTGTATCGCACGCGGATCGGAACTTCGAGCCAGCGGAGCGGCGAACGCGTGACGAGACGAAGAATCTCGGAACAATGTGCCATACGATCCTGCCGAAAGTCGACGAGGAGCGCCGCCTCGCGCGTCATGGCGCGCATGCCGCTCTGCGGATCGGTCACGCGGCGTGGGATGCCCATCACGAGTGAATTGAACGACCGCGCGGCGCGAAGAAGGACACGACGCGACCACGGCATGTCGCTCGGCAGGAGACCCATGAAACGTGAACCAAACACCACGTCCGCTCTCCCCTCTGTGAGAGGCTGAACAAGCGTGGGAATGAGCGCCGGATCATGCTGTCCGTCCGCATCCACGTGGACGATCACGTCGGCGCCAAGACGGAGCGCCGCGTCTGTCCCCGTCCGAAGCGCCGCGCCCTGCCCGCGATTGATCGCGTGGCGGAGGACCGTCGCGCCTGTTTCACGAGCGACCGGCGCCGTTCCATCTCCCGACCCGTCATCCACCACCACCACGCTGTCCACGAACGGACGCACGCCCTCCACCGTCCCGCGAATGCGGGAGGCCTCATGATAGGCCGGAATAACCGCGTAGACCTTCATTGCAGGCTACCTTACGCGAAAACTTTCCACATGTCATCCCGACAGGTCGCCTCCCTCCAAGCGTCATTCCGACCGAGGTCGCCTTGAGCGATGTGCAGCAGCACGCAGCTACCTGGCGACCGAGCGGAGGATCCGCTTTCCCTGGCGTGAGGCTGGAAAGGGGTCCCTCCGCTCGGTCGCCGGATGCTCATGCTACTATAAAAGTTCACGCGGCGACCTCGGTCGGAATGACGCTTGAAGTGGGGCGGCCTCTGTCGGAGTGACGTTTGTGGGAGGCTCCCTCGGTCGGGATGACGGATAGAGAGGCGCCGTCGTTCGCATGCTACAATCTCCATTACTATGTCGAACCAAACTCCTCGCGCACAGAAGCCCGCGAAAGGCCCGCTCGCCAAGCTCCCCACCTGCGCCGTCATGGACCAGATACTCATCCAGCGCGTGGAACATCCGGAAAATGCCAAACGGATTGATGCAAAGATCCGGAAGACGTTCGAAAAAACCGTGGCCATCATGGTGCTCGACATGAGCGGTTTCTCTCGGCTCGTGCAGCGCTACGGCATCATCCACTACCTCGCCATGATCCGGCGCATGCGACGCGTCGTCACCCCGGCCATCCTGCGCAACCACGGACTCGTGATCAAGTTCGAGGCAGATAACTGCTTCGCGGTGTTCCAAAAAGCGGATGACGGAGTACAGGCATGCATCGAAATCAGACACGACCTTGAGGTAGCAAACCTCGCGACACCGGACGAGAGCGATGTGCACGTGTGCATCGGCCTTGGCTACGGTCCGACCCTGCTCGCATGTGACGACATGTACGGCAACGAAATGAACCTCGCGTCGAAATTAGGCGAAGATGTGGCAGAGAAAGGCGAAGTCCTGCTGACCGAAGCGGCGAAAAAAGCCTGCAAGAAAAAACACGACGTCGTCATGTTTCCTCTCACGGTGAGCGGAGTGACGATGAAGGCGTATAAATTGGCAAAATGACGAAATTCGAATGACGAAACAATCCCAATACAAACCTCTAATTGTCGCGTTTCGACCCCTCGGCTCGCCTCACTCGCTCGGGGCAGGCTATTCGCCATCGAATGTCGAATTTTTAAGATCTACTCCGTCGGCTTGAATGCCCCCAGCAGCTTCTTATTCGCGATCGTGTAATCAATCGTCTTTTTCAAGCCGTCATCAATAGACACGAGCGGCAGCCAGGATAGTTTTTCCTTTGCCTTCTGGATGCTCGGAAGACCGAGCTGCGTCATGAAGAGGAGCGGGGGCTGGAACGAAACGGTGCTTGTAGAACCCGTCATCTGGAGTATGCGTTGCGCCACGTCTACGAGCGGCATGTCCAGATCCGACCCGAGGTTTACAGGCCCGATGTCCGCCGGCGCTTTCATGAGTTTCACGAGCCCGTCCACCACGTCATCCACGTAGACGAGGGACGTGCGGAACGTTTCGTCGCCGTAGATCTGTAACGGTTTGCCGTCCAGGGCGTTCAGGATGAAATCCGGCACCATGTGCCCGTCGTAGAGCGGCATGCGCGGCCCGTACGTGCGGAAGATGCGCGCCACTTTGATTTCGAGCTTATGGACCTGGCTGTAGGTGGACACCACGGTCTCCGCGAATCGTTTCCCTTCGTCGTAACACGCGCGCGGTGAGAGCGTGTTCGCCGTCCCCCATTCGTCCTCCTGAAACGGCCTGCCGTCCGCAGGCCGTGGACCGTAGATCACGGACGACCCGGTGAACAGTACCTTCGCATTGTACTTCACGGCCACGTCCATCACGTTCTTCGTGCCAACGGACATCGTATGAAGCGTCTGCATCCGGTACTGATCAAACTTTTTGGGGCTCGTGGGCGCGGCCAGGTGGTAGATCTCCTGAATCCCCTGGAACTTCAGCTTGAACCGCGCGAGTTCCGGAAAACTATCAAGATCAAACGGCACGTTGATGTCGTGACGGATGAATTCAAAGTCCGCGTTCTTGAGGAGGAAATCGATGTTCGACTCCTGAGACGTCACGAAGTTATCGATGCAGATCACGCGCGCATTCTTGAGCAGCCGCTCGCACAGGAACGAGCCGATGAACCCCGCTCCACCTGTTACCAAGATATTCTTTTTATCAAAAACAACTTTGTCGACCATAGCAGTAGCATTAGGTGATGAAGTTCGCTCGTGTAAGGTGGGGCGGGGTGAACCCCGCTCCACCTGTTACCAAGATATTCTTTTTATCAAAAACAACTTTGTCTGCCATAGTGTGATGGATTACGAATTACAAATGGGATCATACGGATTTTACATATTACGAATGGATACGAAATCGCATGGATTATTCGTATCCATTCGTAATATGTAAAATCCGTATGATCCCATTTGTAATTCGTAATCCATACTTAGAACGCTACTTGCGACCGTTGCGACTTCGCGTAGTCCACCATCTTATGCAGCCCGTCTTCCAGTCGTACGAGCGGGATCCAGTGAAGAATTTCCTTCGCGCGCATGAGGTCCGGCAGCCCGGCTTCGGTGATGTGTGGCGGCGGTGGTTCGAATCGCACGCGGCTTGCGGAACCGGTCATGCGGAGCATCGCTTCTGCCACCTTCACGAGCTTCACATCCTGATCCGACCCGAGGTTCACGAGTGTCACGTCGACGGGCGTGGCCATAAGGCGCGTCATCCCGTCCACGATGTCCGAAACGTAGCACAGCGACGTGCTCGCGTCCTCATCTCCGTAGATCACGAGGTCGCGTCCCTCAATGGCCGAGAGCGCCAGGTCCGGGATCAGGTTGCCGTCGAAAATTTTCATCCGTGGTCCGTAAGTACGGAATATACGCGCGATTTTGATGTCGATACCGTGCACGTCCGCATACGTCTGGAGGATCGCTTCCGAGAACCGCTTGCCTTCGTCGTATGCGCCGCGACTCGTGAGGTGATCAATACGGCATTCGTCCTTCTCGCCGTAATACGCCTTACCGGGCTGGCGAGGGCCGTAAAGCACAGACGACGAAGCGTAAAGGATCTTAGCGTGGTTCCGGACCGCCACATCGAGCACGTTCTTCACGCCGAGCGAGTTCGTGAGAACGGTAGCGATCTTGAAATCGTCGAAATGACGCTTCGAGATGGGGCACGCCAGGTGATAGATCTCCTGGATCCCCTGATATGGGATTTTAAATCGTTCGAGCTCCGGGAACAAATCAAGATCGAGCGGCTGCGTGATGTCGTGGTTGATGAATTCGAAATTCGGATCCTGCAGCAAGTGGTCGATGTTCTGGACCGCGCTCGTGATGAAATTGTCCACGCAGATCACGTGGGCCGTGCGCACGAGCGCATCGCACAAGTGCGAGCCGATAAACCCCGCTCCACCCGTGACCAAGACGTTTTTGCGCTCAAACATCACAGCCATAGCGACAGGTCAAAATGTAAACAAACGACTTCGAGGGGTGGGGCGGGGTGAACCCCGCTCCACCCGTGACCAAGACGTTTTTTCGTTCGAAGATGGGTTTGTTCATGGAAGGCGCTTCCATGATACCGCGTCTGGGATAAAACGCCCAAATGCGTGCTAGGACGAAGCGGGCTGCGCACCCATGTCGTGCTTCGGGTGGAACGTATACCACCGGTGGGAGGTGTACGTGGCAATCGCCACGAGGAAAGCGGCACCGACAAGCACGAGCAGGTCATACAGCCCCAACAGCTGATGTCCGATGTAGAAGAGACCGCCGTGCAACGCCGTCCCACCAACCATCACAACGAGATATCGACCGATCATCCTGGAGTTGAAGGCCTTGGCCTTGAAAGTCCATGAACGGTGGAGAGAAAAATTATAAAACGACGCGAGCCCCACGGCGATCATGGCCTGGAGCGTCCTGTTGCCCGCCGTCCAGAACATGCGCGACTGAAGTGCGTAAAGTCCCGCGTTCAATCCTAACGACGTTCCGCCGACCACGCCGAACTTAAAGAGGTTCCACACCTCGCACCAAAGGGATTCCCAGGTGACGTTCCGTTCGCGGAGGAAGCGCTTAATCATGCGGGGCAGTGTAGCAGGCTCGTAAAAAATGTGGACAGTACGCCCCGGAAGGGCGCGCGGGGACCGGGGAACAATTCGGGACGTCTGGAAGTCGGGGATGGAACTCGAGTTTCTGCGAGCAGGTCGCAACAAAGGAACGATTCGGCGAAGCCACGATTCTGCAGATGTTCTCTGCACGCCCCCGACTTCCAGACGTCCCGAATTGTTCCCCGGTTCCCGCACAGCCCATTCATCCTTACCTCGGCCATTCGTCGTACTGTCGGACGTTAGCGCTGCCTGTGGACCGGCCGGTGGAAACAACCGGTACGGAAGCTTCCAGATTCTTCAGCGAGATGTTTGACCATCCAACCGGACCGAGTTTCGACGCATCGAGAAATCGGTTTCCGACTGGACCGGACAGCACGAGCGATTCGGGCCGGTTCGACACGACCGGGAGCCGTGCGAGCGACCAGCGTCCGCGCGCCTCTTTGCCGAACGGAAACGCGGATACAAGCCTGTGTCCGTTCACGTCCGTAATGATGAGGTGCCCTCCCCCGCCGCGCGGCGCAAACGCCGCAGCGCCCGCAACCGCAAGGAGGTCGAGCCCAGCCCGGTATACCGTGCCATACGGATGAAACAGGGTCGTCTCCACCCGTCCCGCGTCCACTCGGATACCCCATGCTCGGCCGCCGCTCGCGTCGGCGATCATAACGCCGCCGCGAACCGATGCGATAAGCGCGCCGTTCCGAAGATCCTTCGCAAGCGATCCGCGCTTCCGTTCCTTCCCGTCGAGTCCGAAGAGAATCCATACGAGGTCGCGTCCGGTCGCGGGGACGACCATGATCTCCGGTGCCCCGTCGCCGTCCGTATCCGTGAACGCTACGCGCGCGCCGCGGGTATCGCTCGTGCCGAACGGCGCGAACTCAAGACGGTCCTTCCCATTCGCAACCGTGACGCGCGTTGGCCGTCCGGAGACCGTCGCGTTCAAACCGTAGACAGAAACGTCTGTGGATATGTCCGCGAGCGCAGTGGCCGCGTCCAACCGGCCGCGTCCGAGCTTGCCCTTGAACGCGGCAAACTGCATATCTTCGATCGGTAATGCGCTCGCGATAAGCCGCGCCTTGATCTCATCCGCCTGCCAGAGCGGGTGCGCGGACTTGAGGAGAGCGCCCACCCCCGCAACGAGCGGCGCCGCAAGCGACGTGCCGCTGTAGTCGCCCTCATACCCGATTCGTGCTCCGGTTGACGTGGACGCAGGAGAAATCGGTCGGGCGCCAAAAATGTTATAGGACGGCGCGAGGACATTCACGCAAGATCCAAAATTCGAGTAAAGCGCTTTCTGGTCGAGCGTATCCGTGCCACCAACGGCGATCACGCCGAACGACGAATCCAGGCTCATACACGCAGGGTACACACGCAGTACGTCAAGGTCGATGCCGGTCGGGTCTTCCGCGTTTCCGGACGCGGCCACGGTGAGCACGCCCTTCGACCGCGCGTACGCGAGGGCTGCCGCGAGTTCCGTGGAGTTCGTGTACCCCTCGAGACTCAAATTGATCACATGCGCGCCGTTCGCCACGGCATACCGCACGGCGTCGGCCACGTCGTCGGACGATCCGCCGCCCGTCTCGTCGAGCGCGACGATCGGCATGATCTTCACGCGCCAGGCCACGCCTGCCACGCCGATTCCGTTATCGCCCCGAGCGCCGATGAGTGATGCCACAAGCGTGCCGTGCACGAATCCTTCTTCCGTCGACCCGCTTTCTTTCGGCCGTACGTCGTTCGTCTTCGCGAGAAAATTCCAGCCGTGCACGTCGTCCACATACCCGTTCTTGTCGTCATCGATCCCGTTGCCGGGAATTTCTCCGGTATTCATCCAGATGTTCTCACGCAGATCTTCATGATCCACATCCACACCCGTATCGATCACCGCAACGACCACCCGGTCAGACCCGGTCGTTTTGTTCCACGCGGCCTCCGCATTGATCTGTCGCAGGTACCACTGCTGCGGGTAGAACGTGTCGTTCGGAACGCGTGCGTCGGCAACAGAAACGACGCCCATGAGTATCACGTGGATCGCGAGCAGAACCATGGCGAGTCGTTTGTTCAGACCGCCCCAGTCTAACAGATTAATGACGAAATTCGAATGACGAATGACGAAACCCTCCGCTCCGTCATCCTGAGCGAGGGAGCCACGCGACATGTGGAGAAACGCATAGTTCCTCGGCGACCGAGTGAGGGATCCATTGTAGAGCGAGGAGTTCCACTGAATGCCGAAGTCTGTCCGAGCGTCCGCATCTCGGCCAAAGGTGTGAACGATATGGGCGTGGAGAGATAAACAATGGATCCTTCACTCGGTACACAAGAAATGACGCGTTCTTCACGACATGGTAGGTCTACCTCGTTCAGGATGACGGAGCGGAGGGTTTCGTCATTCAAATTTCATCATTTACGGCCATTCGACTCTTGCCAATGACTCCGTCTCCCCGTACCCTCCTCCGCATGTATAAGACCGCGTTGAACCTGAAACGTCTCCTCCTCATCGGCGGGGACGTGCTCGCATTGCAGGCCGCGCTCGTGGCCACACTCTGGCTCCGGTATGGGCAATTGAACCCGCTCACCTGGCAGCAGCACCAGACGCCGTTCCTCTACATAACCGCGCTCTGGGTGGTGGGACTCTTCGTGGCGGGTCTCTACGACCTTTCGAAGTCGCTGAACGGACTCGCTTTTTTCCGGCTGTTCCTCGAAGGTATGATCGTGAACCTGCTCGTGGCGTTCGCCTTTTTCTACCTCGTGCCCGTGTTTGGCATCGAACCGCGCACGAACCTGCTCCTCTACTTCGCCATTGCACTCCTCTTGCTGTACGTATGGAGGCTCCTCTTCAATACGTACGTGGCGCGCGGCCTGTTCCGGAACCGGCTCCTGTATGTGGGACCGTCGGAGGATGCGCTCATGGTATGCGGACTCCTGAAGGGCTACCCCATGGGGTTCCAGCTCTGTGCCGTGATCCACACCACGCCCAGGACGTCGCATGACGCCACCGGCGTACGCTGGGAGGACCGCCTCGCGGCGCTCGACGACGTCATCGCCCGGGAACGGATCAACGCCATCGTGCTCGGCCACAGCCTGGAATCCCTCCCGGAACTCCGGGACGCGCTCTACCGCACGCTCTACTTCTCCACCGCGCTCATCGACCGCAAAGAATTGGAAGAGACGCTCACCGGCCGCGTCCCGGTTGCGATGGTTACGAAGGCATGGTTTTTGGAAAACCTCCGTGAATCAGAAAAGACATGGTATGAAGCCGTGAAGCGCGCGCTCGACGTGCTCCTCGCCATCCCGTTCGGCATTCTGACCATTGCGGTCACACCGCTCGTGGCCATTGTCATCAAACTCTCGTCGCGCGGGCCCGTGTTCTACTCGCAGAATCGCGTGGGTAAAGGCGGGAGCATCTTCAAGATCTGGAAATTCCGCACCATGCACGCAGACGCGGAAAAGAACGGTCCGCAGTTCACCGCCTCCGCGAAACGAGACCCGCGCCTGTTTTGGGCCGGCCGCGTGATGCGCCAGCTCCGCGTGGACGAGCTCCCGCAAATCTGGAACGTGCTGAAAGGCGACCTGTCCTTCATCGGTCCGCGTCCGGAACGCCCGGAATTCGTGAGCCCGCTCGTAGAACGCATGCCATACTATTCTCTCCGACACCTCACGCGTCCCGGACTGACCGGCTGGGCGCAAATCCAGTTTCTCACGCCCACGGCCAGTCTCGAAGACAACCTGAAAAAACTCCAGTACGACCTGTACTACATCAAACACCGATCACTCATCCTGGATCTCGCGATCCTCCTGAAGACAATCGGGATCGTGGTGCGGAGACAGGGAACGTAGCAAACGACGAATGCGATTTCTTTTCTTATGGACAAGCACCAGCAACAAAAACATCCAGAATGGTCCTGGCAGTGGGAACGGCTCTCACATGGTGACGGCTGGCTGTTCGACGACTGGATCCATCCGAACACGATAGAGAC
>DATMXG010000005.1:0-18347 GCA_035561755.1 Methylomirabilis sp. (SeqCode) | reverse complement strand
GTATGGCACCCACGCGCAATCGTTATCCGTCGTGCACGCAGCACCGGCAATGAAGCTGACGAGATACGGAGCTATCCATCCGCCCCCCAAGTCGTAAACAATTTGTGTGGCTTGCACGTTTGTGCACACCTTCTGAACGTTCTGGCATGAAGGGTGGTTGGGTTGGGTGTCGCAATTCAATGGCGCCACCGGCTGGTACGCGCGCGACTTGTATTCCTTATTCGTCGCCGCGGAGCTGAACGTAAGGCTCGTGTCCGAAAGATCGCGGAAGAGCACGCACCCGCGCGCCGGGTCCACCTGGCCGTTGCAGCTCGAGGTGTCGAGCGAATCGTCCTTGATCACGAAGTACGGTCGCCCGAGCGGGTGGAGCGGGTCGCTCTTGTCGGCCACATCGCGGAACTCCGTGCACTCGGCCTGCTGATCCGGGCACGTAGCGGTCCAGCCGCGGTAGCTCGACGTGGCGAACGTCCACGGGTTGTACCCGGGGTCGCCGGTATACCTGATGCCGAACGCGCCCCCGCCCTTCAGGAGGTCCGGGTGGCACGGGCAGGTGGTCCCCGTCTTGAACCAGCCGTCGAACGTGGCACCAGACGTGTTCGGTACATTGCACTCGGCGTCGATCACCACGGCCTTCCGGTACTCGCAGGCGTGGTTTGCGGGCGCGCGGAAGTAGTCGGCGCCGGACACGGACTCGTACGACTCGCAGAACAGCTCTTTCTCCGAACACAGTCCTTCGTCGAACTTCCGATAGTCATCCAGGAGATACACAGTCTTAAACGGCTTCGAGGCGTCGAGACCCGTACGATCCTGGGTGAACTGCGGCACGCCGAATGCGCGGCAGCTCACCTGCGCCGGCGGGCAGATATTGGATTTCTCTTCGATGTAGTAGTCGTACCGATCGGCCTGGCGCCACGTCACCTCCTTCGTTGGTCGCGGCGGCGCTTCCTGGGTGCCTTCTGCGGGCGCATCCTTCTCCCACACGAGATCGACGGGCGTCTCCGTGTTCCGCGTGTTTACGTACGCCGTGCAGCCGATGGCCGTGTCCTTGCAGAGCCGCGTGAACTGCCGGGCGTTCACCGTAATCTGGTTGCGGTCCACGTAGGCCTGACACCCGAGCATGGCCTGCGGCTGCGGGATGCCTTCCGGTGTTTGGTCGCACGACGCAGGCGTGTCCCATGAATCCTTCACCACGTAGGCCACGGCCTGCACGCGGCTCACACGTACTTTGTCGACAAACGACAGCTTCGGGAAGCCGGCGAGCGTGAGCTGGGTGGTGGTGGCCTGCGTGGACGTGGTACCTGTGAACGGCCCCATGCGGTACGTCTTCCAGTCCACTTCGAGCTGTACCTCGCCGAACGGCACATTCTGATCCGTGGTTTTCGCCGTTACCACCGGACGCGCCGGATCCAGGGTCTTGGCCCAGAACGTGAGCTCATAGAGCACCTCCGACTCCGCGGGGACCGGGAAGATGATAGAACCCGCGTTATTCGGCGAGTCGGCCGCAGACGTGATCTTGAGCGACTTATCGCCAACGAGCACCGACTCGTCCGACTGCGAGATCGTGGTGCCCGGACCAGCCATGGCACTCGACGGATCGTTCGTGAACTCCTCGCTCATCGCTTCGGCCTGCACCTTCCCCTGCGTGCCAATGTAGCCGCGGCAGCCGGCGTTCGCCGCATCGCACGAGGAAGATTTTGTTTGATCCGCGAGGTACAGACACTGGCGCGTGGCCGCGTTGAACGTACCGCCGGTTTTCGTGCAGTCCGCAGCCGTGGATCCCTCCTTGCGGAACTGTCGGCAGTCTTCTGTGGAGAGAACGGTCTGCGACTCGTAGCGATACGTAACGCTGCCCTCCGGGTCGTAGAACTGCCGGCAGTCCGGATCGAGCGCCTGGAGGTAGGTGAATTGGTTACATGTGGTGGGATCTTTCAGGAGTCCGTCCGGCCCCGCCTTCACGATCACCTTGGGCGGTTGCGGGAGCGGCACGGTGGTGTCGCGCTTTAGGCTCCAGGTCTTGAGCTGGTACCCGGTGGTATCCGACCCTTCCCACGTGTAGTACGTCTGGCTGTCGGGGCCGGGTTTCTCGCAGGCGCGCAGGTAGTTGAACGATGCCTCGCTCTCACCGCCCAGGGCGAGTGCCTCGAGGTTCGTGAACGTCTCGCACCCTACGTCTTGTGCCGAACACGAGTTCGCGGTGGACGGAATAAACGCGGCGACCGTGTCATCCTCGGGATCGTCGAGCCGGGGGTCCAGGTCGTGCACGAGGTCGAACGTGGACGGCTGCTTGCGGAACTCGGCGTACCCCACGCACTCTGCCGGACACAGGTCCTTGGGCGTGAGCACGGCCGGCACTTCCGGGAATGACAGCTGAGCCACCGCGCGGTACCCCTGACATCCCGCCTCCGTCTGCTTGCACACGCGCGCGAAGTTCTTACAAAGCGCGTGGTCCGCGTCAACGCCCTGACAGCCGAGTTCATCGGGCGGGATCCTCATGTTCACCGTGGCGAGGCTTTGATTCAGCCCGTCCACGAACGGGGTGGGAACTTCCGCCTCCTCAAGCAGCACGGCGTCGATGAGCGGAGTGTTCGCCTGCGCCGACCCAGATACAACGAAGACCTTCGCACTCCCCGTATCCGGCGTGGTGACGAACGAACAGGAGAAACGCGTCCATTCATTCCCCACGGTCGACGGGACAGTGATGGCCGCGGCACTGTTCGCCGGAAGATACGGAAGCGCGGTACACCCCTCGCTGCGGAAGTATGTCTTTCCGGCTGTGCTCACGAGCTGCGCCCCTACCTCGCCCGGTTTCGCAGAACCCTGGAAGAGCTCCACCTTCACGCCGGCATTCTCCGGCGGGTTGATGTAGCGTCGGGCGTAAAATGACAGCGTGTACTGGCGGAGCGGCCGCAAACTCGTGACCGTCTGAACGAGCGTCCCCTGAGATGCGGCAACCGGCGGGAAGACCGACTGCGCGCCGTCCTGCGATGCCGTACCTTTGCCCGTTTCGGGCGGCAAATACGACCATGGAGACGCGGGCATCGAGATCGTCCAGTCTTCCAGGACGGACGGCGTACCCGTGGCGCGCTCGAACGAACCGTTCCGGATCAGGTTCAGGACAGATCCCCCGGCCACTGCCTTGCGGAGCGTGGTACACCCGTCGTTCTTCGCGTCGCACGGCAAGAGCGTCTTATCGAAGTACACGCGGTCCGTGGTGCTCGTAAACCCGTTGTCCCACGCGGAATCCGCATCCGTGCCCCCGGGCAGCCGTTTCGTGGCGTACCACATGCACCCCACGTTGTTCGCGTTGCAGGCTCCGTAGTCGAGCGTGCTCCGGAGATAGCTCACGGGCTTTGCACTCTGGCCGCGCGGCGTGTACGTGCGGCAACTCGCGTACTGCTCCTGGCACGACGGCGCGCTGAATTGCCAGAACGTCTGTTCGGCCATGCAGTACCCGTACCCGCCTGTGCACTTCCCGTCCTTGTCGCGCTCAAGGCAGAGCGCCGTATCCTGACACTCCTCCATGCGTCCGCCGGCGAAGAGCGTGTTCGAGAACCCTTTTGTGAGGCACTGCGCCGGGAACGCCGTGAGCACCCAGTTCGGATCGATGAGGTGGCAATACGGGTGATCCTTGTCGAGCTGCCCCTGGGCGCTGCAGTCATCGAACTTGCTGATCACTTCGCGGAGCGTCACGCACCCTTTGGCCTGTGCACAGCTCGCCTGGTTCGCGGCGCTGTCGGCCGCGAGTTCCCAGCCCACGGGAATGAGCCGTGCGAGCCGCATCTTCCGCAGGTTCGCCACGCAGAACGCGCGCGAACGGCAGGTGGGGTCCTGGTTATCCTTGAGGCGCGTACTCGGAATGAGCTGCCAGTTTTCGTTCACGAACCCCTGGTCAATGGCCTGACGCACGGTAAGCGCCCCCTGCCGGAGCGCGAGCGCGAACGACTCGTCGATCGTACAGTGCCACCGCCCGCGAGCCTCCGGAGAACACGCGCTCAATTCCCCGAGGAGGTCCAGGTCTTCCGTACGTGTGACGCGTGGCGTGAGCAGGTCCGAGAACTGCGACTGGAACAGTTCTTTCGGCTTCGTGGCCTGGCTCCCGGCAGCGAACGGGTTCAAGAGGTCGGGCAGGCCATGGGTGCCGCGGTCGGGCTTGCTCTTCAGGAGGTTCCGGACTTTCTCAAGGAGCCGCGTAATGAGCACGTTCGTGAAGGTGGATGCGGCGACCATTCCCATCTGCTCCAATCCGGCGGTGAAGGCGGCGTTCAGTTTGATCGCGTCGGTATTATTTTTCGCAGCCAGCGGATTCTCTATGAGCTGCGCCTCGATATCGCGCTTCGCCAACTGCGATGGTGTCTCGATCTGGCCGGAAATGAAATCCTTCACCGGCTTGAACCCCTGACCCTCGATGCGCTCAAGAATGGCGGCTTCGCGCTTTCCGGCGATGTGATCAAACGCTCCCAAATGGGCTCCCATGCCGAAACTCAAATCGCTACCGCCGGTCGAAAAGTTGGCGCTGATGTTCCGCGACACGTCCAGGTTGTCGAGCGACTGAACCGATGATTCCCAGTTGCTCACGATATCGGTCCAGGCGCACTTCGGGCGCGGACGCCCCATACCGGGGATGTTCGGGAACAGGTCCGGGAGACCCAGGGCGAACTCGAGCGAGAGGAGCGGAAAATTTGGCGGTTGGCACAGATCGAGTCCGAATGCGCCCTTGGTAAAATTCTCTGAGAACGAACCCATGAATTCACCCACGGAATCGAGGAGGATGTTCTGCGTGTACTCCCCGAACGGATCCGTGAAGATGCCCGGCGACTGGCCGGCGAACCCGTTCGCCACCCACTCTGCCGTGTCATAGGCGATGGTCTGCGTAAAATATGTCAGCGCGTCGAGCGCGGCAATCATGAGGCCGAAGCGCAGACTCAAGCCGAAATCGGATTTCAATGCATACTGAAGCGCCGGACCCACATCAATAACAGGCGTTGGATTTCCGCAGTTTGCGGGTGCGCCGGACGTTCCGCCACCAGTCCACGGACATGGATTTTCGTGAGCAACTGATGCTGCATCCGAATCAGCCGCTCTTGCCACGCTCAGCCCGCCCATGAACAGGCCGGACAACGGATCGAGCACGAGCAAGACGCCAATCACGAGCCCGGCAACGGGCTTCCAGAAGGAGTGGCGGATGCGCTGGCGCATAGCGTTGATCGCGCGGCTCGTCAGAATGGGGATAAGAATGAATGACGGGAATGAAAGGCGGGCGAGGAAACGGTGGGGATCAGATGCGAACGGGAACTAGCGCGCTTACGGGACGGACGGAGGCGCGGCGGGTGCTTCGGATGAGGTGCTCGTGGCCTCGGCGTTCTGCGCGCTCACTGCTTCGTCGTACGCTTCGAGGATTTGCGTGTCCGTGTGGTTGGCCAGCTCTTCGGCCGAAAACCCGAGCGTCTGGAGCCACGCGCGCACGGCCTGCGGTTCACGCGGAGGGATGGACAGGGCGGGAATCGCTCCGGCAGCGGATGGCTGCTCAGGTTTTGGCAGACTGACCTTCGCCGGCCCCGGTGCCTCGGTGCCTCCCGTAGTGCCCACACACGTTTTCCCCTTCGGACAGTTCGGATCCGTCCCCTTCGCCACCTCCAGGTTGTCCGGATCGCCATCCGAATCCGAGTCACGGAGATACGGGGAACTCTTGTAGACGTTCAGCTCCTCGAAATCCGAGATGCCGTCGCCGTCCGTATCCGTGCGTTTCTGCTGCTCCACAATCTCCTGTTCGGTCGGTCCAAATTTCTTCCGGAGCTCCACGAGGAGCGACACCGGCGTGGTGAAGGGACGGATGATCGCGTTCCGGATGCGCACGAATGAAAAGAGGATAGCGATCAGGCCACACACGCCCAATACCCCCACCGAGAGTTTCTGCTCGCGCGTGAGGGAACGCCATCGCTCTGCCACGGCCGACCGGGCATGTGAATCCTCCATAGGAGGTGCGCGTAGTATAGCACGCGGCTGGGAGAAATGCCGTAACCATGCGGCACGTCAAGCGGGGATAAATGACGAAATTCGAATGACGAATGACGAAACGTCCAGAAACGGACGCCTCCGTCCGTCGTTTCGTCATTCGTCATTCGAATTTCGTCATTTCTTCGCCGGTTCCTGACACCACGCCCGATTCCCGCTACACTACTTCCGAACCTATGTTCTCCCCTTCCCCCACCCTTCTGCCGGACTGGTCGTCCCGTTCGCTCGACGAAGGCCAGCTCTCCGTAGACGTATTCCGCGATGGAAACAGTCTCGTGATCCGATCCACAGTGGCGGCCGCGAGCCCGGAGGATCTCGATATCTCCATCCACGGCGACCTCCTCACGATCCGCGGCAAACGCGACGTGGGCCGCGAGGTGAAGGAAGACGACTGGTACTACCGCGAGTGCTACTGGGGCGCATTCAGCCGCTCGGTGGTGCTCCCCTACGAAGTGAACGCTGAGCGGGCCGAGGCCTCGCTCAAAAACGGTCTGCTCGAAATCCGCGTACCGATCAGGAAGAGCGGAGAACGAAACATACGGGTGAAAGTGGAGGAGTAACGGTCGGAAGGTTGTTGTACGGGCGACCCAGTGGGTCGCCCATTCGATACGCGCCGGAATTGCTTTTCAGCAACCATCGCGACATCGCATCATCCTGTACGGGCGACTCATCCCTCGGCGGAGTTTACCCCGAGAGGAACCGAGGGACTCGGGACGTCGCCCGTACAGCAGATCCTTCTCCCTATCCTTTTCCTCCTTCCTGCGTTACTGTTCGGTAGAATTCCACGCTATGGCAACTCCCCTCAAAGCCGCCGTCCAAACCGTTGAAGGCGACTGGATCAAAGTTGCGCTCGAAGACGGTCAGACCCTCCGCATCCCCGCGTCCGCCTGCGAAGGAACGCCGAAACCCGGCGCGGACGTGCGGCTCATCGCAGCCGTTCTGGGTTCGGAAGACGCCGGCCGCCAGGCGCTCGCTCACCACATCCTGAACCAACTGCTCGGAACAAAGTCAGAATGATGATGTCATCCCGATGAGCGAGATGGTGCAGTATTGGAGTGCGATCAATCCAGATAGGGTTAGTCGGTAGTGGATAGTAAGGGATGGAGCCCGATGAACCTGCACACCTTGAGATTCAGAGGCCTTCATCCCTTACTATCCACTACCGACTACCCACTCATCCCATGCCCAAACCTCTCCCTTACAAGGCCCTCCTCACCTGGACCGCTGCCGCCTTTGGCGTCGCCGTGGCGGTGGGTGGTTTGGGGTTCTTCGCCGTGGTCGGGTATGCGCGACTCTATGAAGGCCGCGTGTTCCCGGGCGTGCGCGTGCTTGGCGTGCGGCTCGACGGCCTCACGGCCGACGAAGCGCGCGACACGCTCCATAAAGCCGTGGACCAGGCGCTCAAAGACGGACTGCGTTTCCGTTACGTGGCAGATGAGAGAGCCGGTCGGGCACGAGAGGTGGCGCTGGACGCAACCACGGTGGCGCCAAACGATCCAGACGCAGGGCGCGACCTCGTGAGCTACGACCTAGATCCGGCCGTTGTGGCTGCCATGGGCTACGGCAGAAGCGACAACGCGGTGTTCGACACCTTCGCGCGATGGCGTGCGCGTGTGACGCCCGTGCACATGCAGGTAAAGCTGGACATGAACGAGGACGCCATCAAAGAAGCGCTCGCAACCGCGCTCAAAGACGCCATCCCGGAAACCCGAAACGCATGGCTCGACGCAACGTGGGACCCGAAAATCGGCATGGCTGCAACGGCGATAACACCCGAGCGGGCCGGAAAGGAACTCCGCTTCGATCCCGCGCTCCGCGCGCTCCGCGCACAGGCCGAACGCCTGCGCTTCGAGCCGATCCTCCTCGAGGTCCAGACCCAGTCCCCCACAGTGACGACGAAAGATGTGGAGGAACGCACGAACGACGTCGCTGCGCTCCTCGCGCACGCACCGGTTCGCCTCACGTACGACGGAAAATCCTTCACGGTGACCACCTCCACGCTCGCCACGTGGCTGAATGTGGTACGCGAGGACGGCATCACCGCGCTCACGATCGATCCGGAACGCTTTGCGAAGGGGGTGCGACAGCTCGCGCCGGACGTGGAGAAGACGGCAAAGAAAGGAACGCTCGTGATCGAAGACGGAAAGCTGAAGAGCTTCGAAGCGGGCACTGAAGGTGTTGCAATCGACGATGCTCCCACCCGAAGGGCCATCCTCGATGCCTGGGCCGGCTCCGCCACCACGACGTCGTTCCCCATCCAGGTGGTACGCGAAGAAGCGGCCCTCACGGGAGCGGACCCCGAGCGGCTTGGCATCCGGGAGATCATCGGGATCGGACGTTCGAACTTCTCCGGCTCGCCTGCAAACCGCCGAAAGAACATCGCGACCGGGGTGAAGAAGGTGAACGGCTCGCTCATCGCCCCGGGAGAAGAGTTCTCGCTCCTCACCGCGCTCGGACCCATCACGGCAAATAACGGATGGCTTCCGGAACTCGTGATCAAAGGAAACAAAACGGAACCGGAGCTCGGCGGTGGGCTCTGCCAGATTGGGACGACCACGTTCCGCGCCGCCCTCGCCTCCGGACTCCCCATCACGGAGCGTCGAAACCATAGCTATCGTGTGCGCTACTACGAACCCGCGGGGACCGATGCCACGATCTACGAACCTCGACCCGACTTTCGTTTCCTGAACGACACGAAAAACCACGTCCTCATCCATGCGTACCTAGATGGAGATAACGTACTCTACGAGTTCTGGGGAACAGAAGACGGAAGGAAGGTGGAGCAGTCAAAACCGAGGATCTTCAACGTCACGTCGCCACCTCCGAAGAAACTCGTGGAGACGCTCGACTTGCCGCCCGGCAAAACGAAATGCACCGAAGTGGCGCACGCCGGCGCCGATGCCGAATTCACGTACAAAGTGACGTACGGTGACGGGACCGTGAAAGAAGAGGTCTTCCGGTCGCACTACCGCCCGTGGCAAGCCGTGTGCCTCGTGGGCGTAGAAAAACTCACCGAACCGCCGAAGGAAGAGGGCGCGGAGCAGCCGGCCGAAGGTTCCGCAGATGTGACCGTGGTGCAATAAAAAACGATTCCTTCAGTGCGATTCCAGCCCGCAGCGGATCGAGCCGATGACTCCCACCAAACGTCATCCCGAGCTCGTCGCCGCGTGATGGCGGCAGGAGCTATTGGCTACCTGGCGACGAGCGAGGGACCACTGCGCGCCACCAACCACATACAGAATAACGCAATCACTCGCCTTCTCTGGCTCGGAGCTTCAAATTTTGCAACTCTTCGAAAATACCAACCCTCGAGTCAGCGAAGCCGGGTAACCTCTTGCTGCTGAATACGCTTGTAGTACGCAGGGGATCCCTCGCTCGTCGCCAGGTAGCCTCGCGCCCGTACAACCTTCACGCGGCGACGAGCTCGGGATGGCGTTTGGTGGGAGTCATCGGCTCGATCCGCCCCCGGCTCGCTTCGCACGCACGAGATGACACCAGTATCTGTACGCTCATATCCATATCAGTCTCAAACATAAAGCCACACATCAAGTGTGAATAAAGAAACAAAAGAGGCCTCGAGCAATCCGCATCCAAGAAACCTAGTTGTAGGGGAGAGCGAGTCCGAAGACCGGCGACACCCTACGATTAGGTTCCATGCTTGTCGTGGACGCGGATTGCTCAAAGCCTCTTCAATGGCAATCAGTTTCGGATACATACCGCATCGTCACGCAGGTGCGTAACGATCGGCTTTTCAACCCAATGGAACTCTATCGCACGCGCAGCATCCACACGGTCGCGTGGCGTTGCGTTGCGGGATAAAAAGAGCCGGGATCCGTATGTGACGCCCGCCTCCTATTCGGGACTACATACAGTACCTTACCTTCAAACTCCTGTCAACCCTGCGGGTTTTCTGCAATTTCCCTCTGTTTGGATAAAAAAATGTCAATCCCCATTGTCACACGATTTTCAAAACACCGACCATACAGGCCGAGGGAAAGACCTAGTGGAATCTATATCACCCGCGAACGACTCGAATCAATGGGGTGATGAATCTGTGTCAAGCGTCTATCAATGACGAAATTCGTCCCTCGCTTCGCTCTGGATGACATCCTCTACGAAAGATTGTCGTCATCCCGAGCGAAGCGAGGGACGAATTTCGTCATTTCAATACATCTTCCAGTTTCACCGACAGCAGTTGAGACGTTCCATCTTCCGCAAGCGTCACGCCGTACAGGACCGTCCCCTGCTGCATGGTCGCCCGGTTGTGCGTAACCACGATGAACTGCGTCTTGTCCGACAACTGCGACAAGATGTCCGCGAACTTCTTGCTGTTGGCTTCGTCGAGCGCCGCGTCCACTTCGTCTAAGACCACGAACGGGGACGGATTCGTGGCCATGATGGCGCAGATAAGCGCGATCGACGTGAGCGCGCGCTCGCCGCCAGACAGGAGCGCGATGTTCTTCAGTCGTTTCCCCGGCGGCGTAGCCTGGATCTCAATCCCCCCGACTTCCTGACTTCCCGACTTCCTGGCTTCCTGCTCGACCACATTTCCCTCCTCGTCTTCTTCCGGTTCCGCATCGAGCTGCAGGAGTTTGGCCTCACCCCCGCTGAAAAGCAGCTTGAAGAACTTACCGAACTCGCGATCCATGGCATGAAACGCCGTCTCGCTCCTGGTCCGTATCGTTTCGTCGAGCTCTTCGATCACGGTCTCGAGCCCGGAAATCGCGCCTTTCAAGTCCGCGGTCTGCGTGGACAGGAAATCAAAACGCTTCTTTGTCTCCGCGTGCTCTTTCTCTGTCTCCGGGTCGATGCTCCCGATCCATTCGAGCTGCGAGCGGACCTTCGTGAGACGAGGAAACAGCGCATCGGTGCCGTCGACCTTCCCGACTTCCTGTGCGAGCGCATTCAATGTCTTCTCCCAATCAGGGTGGTGCTGGCGGAGCTCGACCAAGAACGCGTCGCGACGCGTTTCCCATCGGGCGAGATCCACCGCAGACTCGTTCGCCCTTCGTTCGGCCTGCTGCGCTTCGGTCCGTTTCTGGTTCAACTTCCGTTGCGTCTCAAAGAGGTGCGCCCGCTTGCCTTCTTCCTTCTTCGACCAGCCGTCGAGCTCGGTTTGGACCGACGCCGCGCGTTTCATAAGCTCCCCCATCTGCGTCGCCACGTCCTCGAGGTCTTTCACGATCTTCGGATCGGTCTTGGAGGCAGGTTCAGGAGCGGGTTGCTGGAGTTTTGAGACCAGCGACTCATGCCGCGTGCGCAGGTCGCCGACGAGCGACTTCATGCGTTCAAGATCGGGCTTGGCTGACTCGACAATCTTCCAGAGCTCGTTCAGCTTCTTCTGCGACTCCTCGACCGACTCGATGATCTTCGAAAGCGGGAGGGCGGCCCACGCCTTATCCCCTTTCGCGCGCGCGATTTCCACCTGCGCGTGGAGCTTCGCCTGCTTTTCCCGCAGGTTCGCGCGTTGTTCTGCGATGGCATCCAACGACGTCCGGAGCTGGTCGAATTCTTTCGACGGAGGGACGGCTTTCTCCATCTCCGCGAGTTCGGCTTCGAGCGTTTTTGCGTCATTCGTTAATGAAGACGCGGATACGCGGGCGCGTTCCACATCTGTCTGGACCTTCGTGAGATTGCCCCAGATGTCGTGCCAGCCCCCGCCGTAGTACTTCCGCTCGAGGTCGTCCCGTTCCTTCTCGAGGCTGGACCGTTCCAACAGCCGTTTCATCTGTCGTTCGAGCGTGGAAAGCCGCGGTCCGATCTCGCGCAACAGCGCCTCGGCCTGTCCCAGATTTTGTTTCGACGTTTCGAGCCTGTTTGTGGCCTGATGACGCTTCATCTGGAATGGACGGAGACCGGCGGCTTCGTCAAAAAATTCTTTGCGTTCTGCCGGGCTCGCAACCAAGACCGCGTCCACCATCCCCTGCCCGATAACGCTGTACGTCCGCTGTCCAATTCCAGCCTGGGCAAGCAAAAGAACGATTTCTCCGTGCTTCGCCGTCTGCCGATTCACCTCGTATTCACTCTTCCCGTCACGGTACAGGCGTCGCGTCACGACGATTTCAGACAGTTCGATGTCCGGCTTATCGTCGTTTACGAGGGTGAGGCTTACTTCCGCGAACCCCGAACGTGCCTTCTTGGTCGAACCGGAGAAGATGACATCCTCGCCTTTCTTTCCGCGGAGCAGCTTCATGCTCTGCTCCCCCATCACCCAGCGGATGGCGTCCGCGATGTTGGATTTCCCCGAACCGTTCGGCCCCACAACTCCCGTGAGACCGCGTCGCGCTTTCGACTGCGGATGGAACTCCAATGCCGTCTTTTGGGCAAACGTCTTAAAGCCTTGGAGCTCGAGGCGCCGGAGATACATAACGCAGGAAAGGGTACAGTGGGATTGATGGATTGTGTAGAGCGCGGAACGCACACGCGACTGAGGGATTGGGGATTGGTAAATGATTTCAAACAGATCCCCAGTCCCCATTTACCAGTCCCCAGTCCCCAGTTACCATTCTCCCATGCCCCGCAACCTCACCGCGTCAGACGAACACTTCCACCAGGCCCTTGCCCGCGTAATCGCCGAGCAGGTGGAATTCCCCATGGGCACACTCGTAACGCTGGTTTCCGCGCACCTCACCCCGGACTCCAAGCACGCAACCGGGACGCTGTCGGTGCTACCCACAGGACAAGAAGCCGAGGCATTGCGCGCGCTCCGCGATTACGAACACGACGTGAAAGACGCGCTCGCGAAAGACCTCCGCATGCGCCGCATCCCCCGCCTCCACTGGCGGTTCGATCGGACCGAAGAAGAAGCGGCGGTGATCGAGAAGGAATTGCACGATTTGAAGGAGCGGGGAGAGATTTAACGCCGCGTCCACGATTGCCGATTGCCGAAGCCTACAAGTAAAAAGTCATATTTGGTTAGAACCAATTTATTGCCTTTAGGGATCGGCAATCGGCAATCGGACACGCCCCCTATGGATTGACCTTTTTCAACATTCTCCGTAAGGTCTCTGGCTTCCATGTCTTCCCCCACTCATCTCTTCGGGCGTCTCCACAACGCGGTCCGCACGGCGGATCGCATATTGCTCGTGGCGCACAAGAAACCAGACGGCGACACGCTCGGTTCAAGCGCTGGGTTCTTCAACTGGTGTCTGCGCGAGGGGAAGGACGTGACGGCGTTCTGTCTGGACACGCCGCCCGACATATACAGGTATCTCGACCAGCTCCACCGGTACACCACCGACCCCGCGGTCTTCACGAAACGGTACGACCTCGTTGTGGTCTTCGATTCCGGCGACTTGAAGTACTGCGGGGTGGACCGCTTTATTCCGAACCTGCCACTCGGTTACCTGCTCGTAAACCTGGACCATCACGTGACAAACGACCGCTTCGGACACCTGAACATCGTGCTCACAGACGCGAGTTCCACGGCGGAAGTCGTCTATCGCTTCTTCGAGGAGAATAAGGTGCCGCTCGACCACCGAATATCGACATGCCTCCTCACAGGACTCTGTACCGACACCTCGAACTTCTCCAACGCTGGAACCAACTCCAAAGCCGTCGAAGCGGCCGCGACGCTCGTAGGATCGGGCGGACGGTTCCAGGACATCTTGAAGCACGTATGGATGAGCCAGAGCGTTGACGCGCTTAAAATCTGGGGCCTCATGCTCTCACGGCTCCGCCACAACCCCGCGTACGACGTGGTCGCCACGTATATCTTGCAATCCGACGTCACCGATATCTCAAACGACGCGGTGGACGGGATCGCGAATTTTTTGAACGCAGTCACAGGGAACGTGGACACGATCCTGGTGCTGAAAGAAATGCCCGACGGGTACGTAAAGGGTTCGTTTCGCTCCCTCACGCGCGATGTCTCCAAGGTCGCAAGGCTCCTGGGCGGGGGCGGGCACAAGAAAGCGGCGGGATTTACAGTCAAAGGAAGAATCGCCGTGACGGAGAAGGGACCGATGGTGGTTCAATGATCGACGGGGGACGTGATCTCCGGCGGGGTGGGATACGCCGAACAGCCTGCTGTACGGGCGACCCGCTGGGTCGCCCATCCAAAAAACGAGATATCTCTTGTCTCTCCTTGCCACTCTCGTCTGATCCCCGCCGGGCGACCCATCCCTCGGCGGAGTTTACCCCGAGAGAAACCGAGGGACTCGGGACGTCGCCCGTACCGCACGTGTGGAGGTGACGACAATAAGCCCAACCGCCATGGCTTCGCTCGGGACGTCGCCCCTACCACGCTGCCACGAATCGGCTCCCGCCCCCAGGGGATTCCGCATCCCGCCTGCATCCCGCTCCGAAGTGGACAACTGGCACTCTCCTTGTTAGACTGCTAACCATACTTCTATGATAAACCCTTACGAAATCCGCTCGGAGTCCAATGCCTCCTACCTCATCCCCACCGTCATTGAAAAAACGCACTACGGTGAACGGGCGTATGACATCTACTCGCGGCTGCTCAAGGACCGCATCATCATGCTGGGGTCCCCCATTGATGACGGCGTGGCGAACACGATCGTAGCGCAGATCCTGTTCCTCGAGAGCCAGGATAAAGGGAAGGACATCAAGCTCTACGTGAACTCACCGGGCGGAAGCGTCACGGCCGGCCTCGCCATCTACGACGCCATGCAGCATGTGAACTGCGACGTGTCGACCATCTGCATGGGCATGAGCGCGTCCATGGGCGCGATCATCCTCGCGGGCGGCGCCAAAGGCAAGCGCTTCGCCCTCCCGAACGCCGAGATCATGATCCACCAGCCGCTGGGCGGCGTGGAAGGGCAAGCGACTGACATTAAAATCCGCGCCGAGCGCATCCTGAAGACGAAGGACCAGCTGAACAAGCTCCTCGCGAAACACACGGGACAGGCCATTAAGAAAGTGGAGCAGGACACGGACCGCGACTACTTCATGAACCCGAAGGAGGCGATGGAGTACGGGATCGTGGATAAGATTATTTCGTGACATCTGAGGTACGGGCGACGCCCATCGGCTTCACTCGGGGCAGGCTCAGCGTCGCCTGCCCGATCACACCAAGCGCTGGTAACAATATAATACAGACCGCACCCCGAAGAGATCGGTGTGCGGTCTTATATCGATTCCGATCTATTCCTTCTCAACCCCCGTCAAAAACGCGCAGCTCGACACCTTGTCGCCCTCTTCCTTGAACCGCATCACGCGTACCCCTTGCGTGTCGCGACCGAGGCTCGAGACGCTTGAGAACGACGTACGGATCACGATCCCATTCTTCGAAATGATCATGAGGTCGCGGTCGTCGTCTTTGCCGCTCATGAATGCGGCGACGACGCCCCCGGTCTTGCCCGTCACGCGCATGGTGCGGATGCCGGAACCGCCGCGGCTCTGCACTTTGTACTCCGTGAGGTTCGTGCGCTTGCCGAGGCCGTTTTCCGCCAGCGTAAATAGCTCAAGCTGGCCTTTCTTTGCCACGGCCGGGTTGATCACGTCCATGCCGACGACCTCGTCCGCCTTCTTCAGCCTGATCCCCCGCACGCCGGCCGCGTTCCGGCCCATGGCGCGCACATCCGCCTCCTTGAACCGGATGCTCTGTCCGTTCTTCGTGACGAGCGAGATTTCGTCCTGGCCAGTGGACGGCTTCACCCAGCGTAAGTCGTCACCTTCATGCAGCTTGATTGCAATCAGTCCGGAACGCCTGACGTTCTCGAACTCGTCCATGGCCGTCTTCTTGATCGTCCCCTGGTTCGTCACCATCACGAGGAATTTCTCGCCTCCAATGTCGTCCATCGCGAGGCTCGTCGCGACTCTTTCACCTGGCGCGAGCTGCAGGAAGTTCACGATGGCCTGACCCTTAGAGGTCCGGCTCCCCTGCGGCACATCGTAGGCCTTGAGCTGAAACACGCGACCGCGGGTAGTAAAGAACATGAGGTCCGCGTGCGTTGAAGTGGAGAACAGCTGTTCCACCTGATCTTCCTCTTTCGTCGCGAGCCCGACCACGCCCTTGCCTCCGCGTTTCTGCGTGCGGAACGTGTCGGGAGGCAGGCGCTTGATGTAGCCGTCGGTGGTGAGCATCACAACCGTAGGTTCGTCGGGCACGAGATCTTCCATCGAGAATTCCCCCACCGCGCCTGCGACAACTTGGGTGCGGCGCGCGTCGCCGTATTTGTCTTTAATCTCCAACACTTCCTTCTTAATGATGTCGAGCATCTTCTTCACGGATTTCAAAATGCTTTCAAGCTCGGCGATGAGGTCCATCTTCTCCTTGTATTCCTGCTCGACCTTGAGACGTTCGAGGTTCGCGAGCGCCTGGAGTCGCATCTCGAGGATCGCCTGGCTCTGCGCCTCGGACAGCTTAAACTTCTTTATCAAATTAACCTTCGCTTCGTCCTTGTCTTTGGATTTTTTTATCGTCTCGATCACCTCGTTGATCTTCAAGAGTGCGATACGCAACCCTTCGAGGATGTGCGCCCTGTCCTTCGCGCGCGCCAGGTCGTACTCGGTCCGCTTTTTCACGACCGACTGCCGGTGCTTCACGTACTCCTCAAGGATGGTCTTGAGCGGCAGCACGCGCGGCACCACGCCGTCGATGAGCGCGAGCATGTTCACATGGAACGTCTCCTGGAGCGGCGTCATCTTGAAGAGCTGGTTCAGCACCTTCTTCGGGTACGCATCTTTTTTGAGTTCAACGACGATGCGGACTTCTCCCTTGGCGGATTCGTCTCGCAGGTCACGGATCCCCTCGATCTTTTTGTCTTGAACGAGCTCCGCGATTTTTTCAAGAAGCAGTGCCTTATTCACCTGGTACGGGATCTCGGTGACCAGGATGCGATACGCGCCGGCTTTGTCCTCGACGATCTCCGTCTTCGCACGCATCACGATACCCGCCTTGCCCGTTGCGTACGCGTTCAGGATCTCCTTCTTGTCATAGATAATGCCGCCCGTGGGGAAATCCGGACCTTTGATGAACTTCATGAGGTCTTCCACTTCGACGTCCGGGTTTTCGATGAGCGCTACCACGGCGTCGCAAACTTCCGTGAGGTTGTGCGGCGGGATGTTTGTGGCCATGCCCACAGCGATACCAAGCGTACCGTTCAAGAGCAGGTTCGGGAGCTTGGCCGGAAGGACCGTGGGTTCCTTTTCCGACCCGTCGAAGTTGGGCGCGAAGGGGACGGTCTCCTTTTCGATGTCGAAAAGCATTTCTTCGGCGATCGCCTGGAGTTTGCTCTCGGTGTAGCGATATGCGGCCGCGCCGTCTCCGTCGAGCGACCCGAAGTTCCCCTGCCCTTTGATGAGCGGATAGCGCAACGAAAAGTCCTGCGCCATGCGCACGAGCGAGTCATACACGGCCATGTCACCGTGCGGATGGTACTTCGCGAGCACGTCGCCCACGACCGCTGCGCACTTCTTGAATTTCGCGGTGGACCGCAACCCGTTCTTCCACATCGAGTACAGGATGCGGCGGTGGACCGGCTTGAACCCATCCCGCACGTCCGGGAGCGCACGCGCAACAATCACCGACATCGCATAGTCGATGTACGCGCGGCGCATCTCGTCCGATATGGGCCCAGGTTCAATCGTCCCGACCGTGGACGGGAGCGCGGTCTGGTTGGGTGCGTCGTGTTTCTTGGGAGGCTTAGGCATAGATTCAAAAGACGAGGAAATGACGACGGTTACGGATTACGGATGAGAAACGAATATACGAATGCGTCTAAGCCTGTATCCACCATTCGCATATTCGTTTCTCATCCGTAATCCGTAACCGTCACCAATGGTCAAACATACGCGCGCTTATCTGTCGGGAGTCAGCCCCGGCGTTTTCGGGTCCATAACCCGGGACGGGGAAATGCCAGTGGTCGAAACATTCGAATCCGAGGCCATTCCGCTCCCTGGAGCGGACGGCGCGATGAGATTACCCTGCCGAACGCCCGTAGAACTCGCATTCGCCTCTTCGAGCGCCGTCTTGATGCGCCCACCGAGCTCCGCGGCTGCAGCCTGCGAGGTTGGGCCGTCCAACGCCGTCGCCTTGAACATGGGGTTGGATTCCACCTGTTCCGTTAATTCATTCAAACGATCCGTCATTTTTCGCACGTCATCTCCGCTCTGTGACACGGTATGTCTCACCTGCCAGCCCACCGTCATAAACCACCCACCTACGATCACGGCCACAGCGACCGTGACGCCCGTCCAGAGCGAAATTCGTTGAAGCGGATCTTGCGGTGCACGCGCCGCCGCATGCGCGAGGATGAGTTCGCGCTTCTCATCCGCCGAGAGAAGCCGCGGAGTGTCATAAAACGCCGCCGGCTGTACAGGGTTTCGGGACGCCTTAGGGCGTGAGGCTGATTTGCGGGGCATGAGGG
>DATMXG010000004.1:0-6044 GCA_035561755.1 Methylomirabilis sp. (SeqCode) | reverse complement strand
CATGCGTTGCACATGAAGATGCAAACAAACGCGAGAGACAGTTAAAAACAGGTTTTGGACGACGGTACCTTCGCAGCAGACTCAAACATTCAATCGTGCCGTTGTAGCTCAGCTGGTACCCGCCCACAGCCGCCTTCGGCGGTAGTGAGGCGGGCCCGCCACATTGGCCCGCGCAGCGGGTCTATGGGCGGGGAGCGTGTTTATTCCTATGCACTATGTCTATGTGATATATAGTAGGACTTCCGACAAGTTCTATATTGGAGTCACGAGGGATTTAAGAAGGAGGATGAAGGAGCATGAATCTGGCACGACGCAAACGACAGCGCGTATGAAAGATTTGTCGCTCGTGTATTATGAGGCATGCGTTGCACATGAAGATGCAAACAAACGCGAGAGACAGTTAAAAACAGGTTTTGGACGACGGTACCTTCGCAGCAGACTCAAACATTCAATCGTGCCGTTGTAGCTCAGCTGGTAGAGCGCGTCCATGGTAAGGACGAGGTCACCGGTTCAATCCCGGTCAACGGCTCCAGGGTGGGTACCGAAGTGGTCAAACGGGGCAGACTGTAAATCTGCTGGCATACGCCTTCGAAGGTTCGAACCCTTCCCCACCCACCATATAACACGTTCCGTTCATAGCGGGACGTGTTATGTATAATGCGGCTGTCATTATGCTGTCGAAGTGGTCAAACGGGGTCCCGCCATCGGCGGGATAAATCTGCTGGCATACGCCCCGCCATCGGCGGGGTTCGAACCCTTCCCCACCCACCAAATAACACGTTCCGTTCATAGCGGGACGTGTTATGTATAATGCGGCTGTCATTATGCTGTCGAAGTGGTCAAACGGGGTACCGTCTATGGTGGGACGGGAATATCGTTATGGACGAAGCCTCGGTAGCGAGAGTTGACATTTATTGATATTTCGCCTAGACTCTCCCTACTTTCCTCATTCATCCGCCTGTGGCCCGGCGCCGGGATAGCTCAGCGGTAGAGCAGCTGTTTTGTAAACAGCAGGTCGCAGGTTCAAATCCTGTTCCCGGCTCCAGGCGACCGGCAGGCAACTATAACAACGTTCCGTATGTCACAAGACAACCTCATAAAATTCGAGTGCACGCAGTGCCGGAATTTGAATTACCATTCTACGAAGAATAAACGGACGCTGAAAACGCGTCTGGAGCTGAAGAAGTTCTGCAAACAGTGCCGCAAGCACACTCCGCATAAAGAGACGAAGTAACCACGCCCCGTCCCTCGCTCGTTCGGGATGACGAGGCTGCACTTGGCATGACCAAGGTTGCAGCTCGTTGTCATTCCGAGTCGAAGCCGAGGGATGGGGTTTTGTGTTTGCGACGCATGACGGTATGCTCTTAGTCATTAGTCATTTCCTCGCATGGCTTGGCTCACGCCCCCACCATTAATAGACAAGCCGCTTCCGCCGGTTTTGAACCTGCCCATCCCGAAACGGAAAGGGCTTGCGGTATTGATCGTGCTCGTTCCCACGGTTATCTGCCTGTTGATCGGTTATATTTCGTCCTTCGTTTTCCCGCCTCTCGGACGTGCTCTTTCCGGACGCATGGGAGAGATCTTGCAGATGACGCTTGTCCGGTACCTCTGGATCGCATGGTTCGGCTTCTTTGGGCTCTACGTAGGGATTCGATCGCTGCTCGTCACGCTCGTGTATGGCGCGCTTGAACGGGACGGGAAGATTCCGAAGGAGATCTCCGAAGAATCATTGTAGGCTGCTATACTGCCGTTTATGTCTATGCGACGCATCCTGCCCATTCTCTTCCTCATCCCCGCTACGCTGGCCGGCGGTTGCAGCGCAACATCCAAGGCACCCTCGAACCCCGAGTTCCTGCCGCGCACCGACGTGGAGGCTCCGCGTGATGCGTGGTCGGAATATCAGTCAGCACGACCGGCGAGCGGGACCGTGCGGACATTTACGGACGCCGGCGAACGACGCAAGATTTCCGTTTCCATCCCGTCCGGTTGGAACGGCGAGGGGTCGGTATGGCGCCACGGCGAATCCAAGCTCGATCATGTCCGCGTGAACTACTTCACGGGGACCGGTCCGGAAACCGAGTGGTCGAAACAGCAGCAGTTGGATGTCCACGAAACGGTTCGTGCGGAGCAGATTGCGAACGGGTACCTGCTTCTCGTGAACCATCCCGGGTTGAAAGCATCCATTCTAAAGCTGTTCATTATCGATTCCGAACGGCAGGGCAGCGCGTACTTCTTCCTTGAGTGCCGCGTGGCGTACGACGGCGAACGGAGCGCCATGTGGGAAGCGTGTAAGAGTGCGGTCGAGTCGGCCGCGTATGAGGCGACACAGTAACGCGATCTCGATTTGTTTTTTCTGCGATGCAGTGTGTACAGACTCCGTGTCACGAGAGGACGTTTTTCATGAATAAGGACTTTCGGATGGAGCTTGCGACGCGAAAACCATCCCCTTCGTCTTTGCTCAGTGTAGGTTCTCGGCTCCGCTTCACTCCGCTCGGGATGACGGGACAGGGGACGCTCGACGGGAACGTCTGCGCCGCGTAGCATGACGGCATGCCGAAGAAGATTGCCCCGCTTACGGCCACGGATTTCTACAGGTACCTAACATGCCCACACTGGCCATGGTTTGAGTTATACGCGTCGACAGCGGAGAAGAAACTGAAGCGCAAGCTCACTCAGGGCGAGATTCGACGTCTTGATGATGGGTATCTCCATGAGAAAGACGTCATGCGCGAGCGCATGGCAGGAATGAAGGTTAAGGCGCTTTCGGAAGTGGGCGATGCGAAGAAGTTGTTCGCCGCCACGTTGAACGCGATGGAGTCCGGCGCCGAGGTCGTCTACCAGGGGACGCTCATCGATGGCGATTGGCACGGCCGTCCCGACCTGCTCATGAAGGTCGAAGGCGCCTCCAAGCTCGGCAACTGGCACTACGTACCGCTCGATGTTAAAGCATCGCACGAACTGAAGCCTTCGCATCGGCACCAGCTTACGTTCTATAGTTTTCTTCTTCAGCGAATTCAGGGCGTCTTCCCGGAGAAAGCGGGGATCATTAATCGTGATCAGGAGGACTTTTGGTTCGAGCCGTCGTCGTGGGTTGGAGAGTTCGAGAATACGCTCGCAAAGCTCGAAGAACTTCGGGCGGGGAAAAAGCCTTCGTTCGTCCTTCGGAAGGCCTGTACGGACACGAGTCCGTGGGGAGCAGCGTGCACGAAGCAGGCCGAAGATGCGGATGACGTCGCGCTCCTCTACAACGTGGACGTGAAAAAGCTCGCCGCCCTGCGCGACCTCGGCGTGAAAACCGTGACCGACGCCGCAGACCTGCACGTCGATTCGCTCGCAGGAGCCGCTCCGGGATTGACGGCGCGCGGTCTTGAGACGATTAAGCTTCAGGCGCAGTCGCTTCGGAGCAATGCGATATTCGTTCGAGAACCCGTTTCGCTTCCGGAGTCTCCGATTGAGATTTTTTTCGACATCGAGAGCGATCTGCCGAACGACGTCGATTATCTCTACGGGTTTCTCACCCGCCAATCGAGTGGAACGACGGAACGGTCATCTCGCGCTGCATACAAGGCGATCATTGCCGAGAAGCCGGAGGATGAACCGAAGATGTGGAAGGAATTTCTCGCATGGTGCGACGCGCTGCCCGCCGAATACATCGTGTACCACTACGCGCCGTATGAGCGGTCGCGTTTGAAGATCCTGGAAGGCCGATACGGCGGGTCGCCGGCGTTCGAGCGGTTCAAGGCGAATTTATTCGACCTGAAGACGCCGGCCACGAAGAACGTTACGTATCCGCTTTATTTTTATGGATTGAAGCATATCTGCAAGAAACTCGGGTTCCGTTGGACCGGCGAACTTCAGTCCGGCGGTGAAAGTATCGACTGGTACGAGCGTTGGTGCGAAACGGGGGATCGGAAGATACTTGACGACATTATCCAGTACAATGAGGACGATGTTCGGGCGACGTTATTTCTGAAAGACTGGCTGGTCCGTTATGCCGCGAAACCCGCGGCGCATGAAGAGCCGTATCTTTGGAAAGAAACGAGAGAACTGACGAAATTCGAATGACGAAACAGTCCATCCGCGAATTTCGCAGATGGACTGTTTCATCATTCGCCCCCTTGGATTCGCACGGGGCATGCTATTCGAATTTCGTCAGTTCTCTCGTTTCTTCCCCACTGCCCACGCCGCGAGGATCGCGGTGATTGGAACCGTAAACACGAGACCGATCGTGCCAGCGAGCGAGCGGAGCACTTCGTCTGAGACCGAGTCGAAGTTGAGGAACTTGAGCCACGATCCGCCGTACTGTGTGTAGAGGAGGAGAGTAGACAGGGATGCGCCGACGTAGGCGAAGATGAGCGTGTTCGCGAGCGCGCTCATATGGTCGCGGCCTACCACCATGCCTGCGCGGAATCGGTCCTTGAACGAGAGGCGCGGATTGGCGCGGTGAACCTGTTCCACACCCGAGGCGATGGACACGGCCACGTCTTCCACCACGCCCATGGCCGCGATGATGATTCCGGCGAAGAGCAAGCCCTGAGGGTTCAGGAGCGGGTTCTGGTTGAAGAAGAGCCTGTCTTCCTCCGTCGAAAGACCTGAAAGATGCGCCCAATTGGCGAAGAGGATGGAGATGAGGTATGCCATGAGGGTCCCCCCGATCGTGCCGACGGCGGTCACGAGCGACTGACGGTTCCACCCGGTCGAGAGACCGATCGACAGGAACGTGAGAACGCCCGCGAGTACAATGGCGATCGGCACCGGGTTCGCACCTTTCAAAAAAGCGGGGATGAGGACGAAACCGATAATGAGGATGGATAGGAAGATTGAAAACGCGACTTTCAGCCCCTGCTTGCCTGCAAGGAGTACGAGCGTGAGTACGAACAGAACCGCGAGCCAGAACAGCGGAATGCGTCGGTCGAATCCTTCCAGGAAGGCGTGGATATCGCCCCGATCATCCGTTTGCAGAAAGATCACCACTTTGTCGCCGATTTTTGGTTCCAGCTGGTACGGGTTCGCTTCCACGTCGCTCGAGAGCGTTTGCCGCTGACCATGAAGTTTCCCTCCGCGGAACTCCACGTCGTAGAGCTGACGGAGCTCGCCGGTCCGCGTGCTTGTGACCGTATCGAGGCGGACGCCCAGCACGCGTGCGGATTCGTACGACCCGGCCTGCCGCGACACGGAAACGCCCGACGGATAGTCCTGCCCGCCGTCATCTGTAGGCGCCGCCACGGGTGCTTCGGGCGTGTTTGCAGTCGTCGTGGGCGCGGCCATGACTGCTGTGATCGGAAACAGCGTCGCGGCGACGACGAACGCGGCGATCGAACGAAATACGTGATGAGTCGTTGGCATGCGCGGACAGAGTAACGGAGTCATGGATTTCGGGGAAGGGTAACGAATATGCAAACCCCGTTCCTCGGTTTCGCCGCGGGATGACAATATGCTTTGCGCCTCGGTCATGCCGAGCACAGCATTGTCATCCCGAGCGAAACGAGGGACGGGGTATTGTGTCGCATACGCGACGGAGGAGTCAGTCGTCCGAACAATGTACGCATAGATTTACACCGACTGCCTGGTTCAACGCGCCGCCGCGGATCATGAAGCTCGTGCGTGCGAGTTGCTTGATCTGTTCGAGGTCGTTGCCGGTGTACGTATTCCCTGAGGCAGCGTCGTCGACGCCATGGTAGTCGAATTCGGTCCTGTACGACTGGATGCGCGTCCGGCACCCGTCGCACAGCACATACGGGTCGTCTACGAGACGCGTGCTGAATCGGACGAGTAGGGTGCGTTCCGCCATTCGGACCTCTTCAGTGTAAATCTCTGACATCAGAATCCTCCTGCGTACAATTAGGTCGTGACGAACGTGCGCAGCGTTATTGAACGGGCGAAACTTCATTCTGTCAAGTGGCTGTATTGGGCCACTACATTTTGCACTCATGAGTTAATTTGTCGTATTCGCGCATGATTTGCAACGGGGTCTTCAGGTGTAGCCCCCAGTGCGGCCGTTCCTCGTTGTACCAACTCAGCCAGGATGAGAGTTCGGTATTGCA
>DATMXG010000003.1:0-3418 GCA_035561755.1 Methylomirabilis sp. (SeqCode) | reverse complement strand
CCGCTCGCGGAGTAGAGCTTCTCTAAAAATCCCTGCGCATTGATGGACGGCGCGTCCACGAGCGCCGTTGCGTCTCGTTCCGGGTGCTCGCCACGAAACTCGCGGAGCAGGTCGGCCATCACTTCGAGTTCAAGCCCGTTCAGCGTCCGCGATCGATCGCGTACCGCCTCATCGATTTCCGGCGCGTGTGCGACGCGCAGTTCAAACCAGCAACGGTCTTTGATCCGCTTCGCCAATTCGTCGCGCTGCTTGGGCGGGACGATCTTCGAATCGCGCACGTTGTTCGCCCAAAACCACTTCCGGTCCGCTTCATCGGCCGCAACGCATGCCACCACGAGCGGGCCGATCACGCACCCGCGCCCGGCCTCGTCGATTCCGACGGTGAGGTGGCGAGACATGGAAACAGGATGAGCCGTTCGACATGGATTGACAAATGGGGTCATCGTACTGCAGCGCGTCGGTATCGGTTTGCAGAGGCGATCCGGGCAGCGTCGGTCCGTTCCGAGGCGATATCTACGGCGCCGCTCGGTACGAACAGGGCGGTTTTTTTATTGCATGCCTCGGTAGGGGCGCGATTCATCGCGCCCCTACCGGGTGAATGCCGTTGAAGAATTGTCCAATGTATGCCACAGTCTGTGTCAGTTATGAGTCGCGTTCTCATCTTCGGTCCCGGGTTTCTTGGAACGAAACTCCAGGAGGCGTTGCCGGATGCCGTGCTGTCGACCGCGTGCATCGATGATGCGGAAGACGTTCGCGCGGCCTTGGACGAACATCTGCCGGAATTCGTGGTGAATGCGGCCGGGAAGACGGGAACACCGAACGTGGACTGGTGCGAGTCGAACAAACTCGCGACGTACCGGTCCAACACCATCGGCCCGCTCGTCCTCGCCGAAGCGTGTCAGGAACGCGGCGTGCACCTCACGCACCTCGCGTCCGGTTGCGTGTTCTACGGTCCGTCGCCAGACCCAAAGGGATGGTGCGAGGACGATCACGCGAATCCGAGCGCCGCATACTCGCGCTCCAAGTACGCGGCCGACCTGCTCCTGTCCACGCTCCCGAACGTGGCGATCCTGCGCCTCCGTATGCCGATCGACTCGAGTCCTGGGCCCCGCAACCTCATCACGAAGCTCGCGAACTACCCGAAGATCATCGACGTAGAAAATTCCGTCACGATCGTGGATGACCTCATCGAAGTCGTGAAACAGATCATGGAAAAGCGGGGAGAGGGCGTCTTCCACGTCACGAACCCGGGGACCATGCGCCATCGCGACCTCATTCGTCTCTATGACGAACTGGTTGATCCGTCGCACACGAACGAGTGGATCTCGAACGATGACCTGTTGACGCTCGGACTCGCGGAGAAAGGTCGCTCGAACTGTATCCTTCAGAGCACGCGTCTCCAGGCGCTCGGCATCACCATGCGTCCGATCGAGGTCGCATTGCGCGACTGCATGGAAAAGTATGCGGCCGCGGTCAAAGCATCGCAGGTAGTCCGGGTCTGAGCAGACCTGACGAGGCTCGAGACTCGAAGTCCCGCCTTGCGGGATGATCGAGTCTCGAGCCTCGTTTTGTATTCCCTGTACGGGCACAGCCTGTCCTGAGCGAAGCCGAAGGACACTGCATCGCCCAGTCAGGACGAGATGACGTCTTCATTTCTCGCTTTGTTGGGACAGTGCTGCATTTCCTGTTTGGGCGACGCGTTGCGTCGCCCGTACACCAAGATTGAGGTAGGATATCTCTTGTCTGTCCCACATCATCTTCGGCATTGTCCTTCTCGCACTCCTCCACCTCACGCGGCCGGCGTATTTGGCGTTCACGCGGGGGAGGAAGGGGTATGGCGTTGTCTTCAATAGCGTGACCGGAATTCCGGAGTCGCTCGTCTCGATCCGGCTCGTCCTTCCCGGTCAGTTCGGCACGCCGGTGTCGATCGCGGTCTCCGACAAGCACGGCAGGTATCGGCTTACGGCGAAGCCGGGCGAGTATATCGTTCAAGTGGTGAAGACGGGGTTCGCATTCCCGTCCGAATACCTGAAGACGCACAGTTCCGTGTACGGCAACATTCTCCCGGCCAGCCGTATCATCGTGAAAGACCACGGGATCATCACGAAGAACATCCCGGTGGATCCCGTCGGGGGCGGCCGGTCCAAGGCGTTCGGTTGGCGCATCCATCTGAACAAGAACGCGCAGGCCATCCTCGGAGCGGTCGGGCCGCTCACGCTCTGGGCATATCCGTATCTCTCGCGTTCGGTTCTCGCGTGGTCGCTCTACATCCTCTATATGGCCGCGATCGGGTATCGACTCTTCACGTTCAAGCCCGGACAACACGCCTTCGGCACCATTCATGACGCGGAAACGGGAGAGCTCGTGCGGGGGGCGGTCGTGCGCATCTTCAACGCGAAGAACAACAAGCTCCTCGAAACGCAGATCACGTCCGAGCGCGGACGGTACGCGTTCGTGGTCCACCCGGGCGCGTACTACGTCACGATCCAGAAACCCGGGTACAAGACGACGCGCATCAATTTCCCGAAGATCGCGCAGGACGCGACGTCGTTGGTCAAAGACGTGCGGTTGAAGTATGCGAAAGAAAAGCCGGGCGAAGGTCCGGTCGGGCAGACGACCGGGGTGCCGACGGAGGGGATGTATCAGGGGTTTTGATCCCGCTCTGCTGTATGAGCGACCCGCTGGGTCGCCCATCCGTCGATGAAATTGGGTCTGATGTTCATCGGGTGGGCGAGGCAACGCCTCGCCCGTACAACACGAAGCTGCATTGACCAATATCACGAATATCGCTAGCATTCCGTCACAAAACCTATGCCACAAGCCCTCCAATTCGCGCTCGGCGCGGCAGTCCTCTCGCTCCTCTGGGGCGCGTTTCTCACCAAGTGGGTGCTCGGCCGTCCGGCCGGAGACGGGAAGATGGTCGAGATTTCAAAAGCCATACAGGAAGGCGCGGAAGCGTACCTGAACCGCCAGTACAAAACGATCGGCGCGATCGGGGTCGTCATCTTCATTCTCCTCGCCGTGTGGCTCGGCAAGAACACGGCCATGGGGTTCGCGGTCGGCGCCATCTTGTCTGCGCTCGCAGGGTACATCGGCATGTACGTGAGCGTCCGCGCGAACGTGCGCACCACGGAAGCGGCAAAGAAGGGGATCAAGGAAGCGTTTGAGGTGGCGGTGAAAGGCGGAGCCGTCACGGGATTCTTCGTGGTCGGTCTCGGTCTTCTCGGCGTTGCCGGTTTTTACGCATGGACGGGTGACCTGAAAGCGCTCATCGGTCTCGGGTTCGGCGGGTCTCTCATCTCGGTCTTCGCGCGTTTGGGCGGCGGCATTTTCACGAAAGCGGCAGACGTGGGCGCGGACCTCGTGGGCAAAGTCGAGGCTGGGATTCCGGAAGACGACCCGCGAAACCCAGCTGTGA
>DATMXG010000002.1:0-2076 GCA_035561755.1 Methylomirabilis sp. (SeqCode) | reverse complement strand
GCCAAAACTCCCCATGCCGTCCACGAGAAAACGCACGCGGATGCCCGCCCGTGCCCGTTCCTTGAGGATCTCCAGCATCTCGCGACCGCTGCGATCGTAGCGGAAGATGAAATATTCCACGTCGATTGTTTTCTTGGCAGCGCGCAAAGCGGCGAAGAGCCGCGGGTACTTCACCTGCGCATCCGTGAGGATCGTTACGCGGTTGCCAGACGTGGCGCGCAGGCCCGACACGTTCGTGGCGAGGACGCGCATGTCGCGTTCCAATCCGGTCGTACTTGTCGTCTCGGCGTGAAGGGGGACCTCTCCGCGGCGTTCTGCGATGAGCGCGTGGATGAGCCGTTTTTCCTGGTACGAACGCTTGTGCCAGTCGCGGCCGAAGAACAGGTAGAAGATGAAGCCAACGAGGGGGAACACAAGGAGCGCGAGGAGCCACGCCATGGACTTCTCCGGTTCACGGTTCTCGAGGAGGATCACCCACGCGGTGAGGAGCGCGTTCACCGTGAGGAGGATGATGAACGCCAGTTCGCCGTGCGACTGGATCCAGTAGAAGATATCGGACATGGCTATATGTCGTGGGAAATTCCAAGATCTTTGCAGATTTTCTTTCCAAGGAAATCGTCAATGTCGTTGTGTCGCGGCACGGTTGAAATGCAGTTCGTTAACGGATTAAAAAAGACGCTGTGATTCGCACCCTCCCGCACAAACACGCAGCCGTGCTTCCGAAGATGTCGAATAAGGTCGCGACGTTTCACACATCAGACGACGATTTTCTCACGTATGACCTTGCCGTGAGGCCGTTCTTTTTCAAGCATCGACTTACCCACTTCCAAAATCAAGCCGAGGGCTTCTTTCAGGTTCGCTTTTGTCTCCGAGAGCGTTTTCCCCTGCGTATTGACTCCTGGTATTTCTTCAACCCAACCCAGATACCACTTTCCATGTTTTTGATAAACGGCACTGTATTGCATATCAACAGCAGAATATCAATGAAATAGAGAAAGGGTCAACGACTGCCATAAACGTAGCGACGTACTCCATCGCCACGACGGGACGTTCTTCACACGACTGGTGACACGTGACTGAAAGTCGAATGGGGAGGCGCGCTCCTACTGAATCGCTGCCAGTGCCTCCAGGTTAACCTTCGACACAAGGTCGTCCAGCTTCGTTTTGTCCGCAAGGCGGGTGGGAGAGCCGTGCACGAGGATGCCGTATCGTTCCTTGTACACGAACCAGTTCGCGCCGTGGATGTAGCGTGCCGTGGGGACCGGCAACCCTTCGTAGGTGAACACGCCGTCTATGGTGCCGATCGTGTTCGGTGTGCGCTTCACGAGATTAAAATCTGTGGCCTCGTAGGCGCTTTTCGTGATGAACGTCGTCCGCGCCTCCGCGTTGCTTCCAAGGTCGTAAATTTCGAGGACGATGTCCTGGAGTTCCTCCGTATTGTCCGCGTACTGGTACGTTCCGCGGACCCTCAGGAATGTCTTCTGCGGCAGACCGACGATCGCCTCGGATGCGCACGTCACGCTCGATGACCTAGACGCCCAGTTGGTCGAGGCGGGGAGTGCGGCGGTGAGGGATTCGCATGACGAGATGGGGCCGAGTCCCGCACTCGGAGCGGGCACCGCGCCTCCGTCGAGTTTCGTGAGCCGCGACTCCACGCCCGTGAGCCGTGAGAGGATGCCGGCGACGTCTAGCTTTAGCTGATCCACCTGGGCCGTGAGACTCGGAGCCGGCACGCTCGCCGCGTTTACCGCCAATGCGCCGACCGTGAGGACGCCGAGCAGGAATCCGCCGAGCGCGATGGCGCCGTGCGTCATTGTGGGATGCACGTCATCGTGCATGAAGCGCCACGGCTTCTTTTTGGGGACGGGTTTATGCATAAGAAAGATGGAGACAGAATGAGGTAGAAGGAGTATAGCACATGGGGGGCGGGGATCATTTCAGGACGTCGGGAAGTCGGTGGCTTAACAATTTGCCTGTATGCAAACATCGCGTCATCAAAGTCTTCGATGACGCGATAGCTCGGCAGCGGCACGGACTCCTTACCCGACTCCCTGGCGTCCCGAAATACTCCCCGCC
>DATMXG010000001.1:0-13978 GCA_035561755.1 Methylomirabilis sp. (SeqCode) | reverse complement strand
TAACCGAACCGCTCCCTCAAGCCGAGATCCAGGCTCTGGTGGACGTCCATTCGCCCACCGCCCGCGGACGCTACGAGGAAGTCGGGTTTGATCCCGAAACCTGGTTGCAGGGGGGGGGTCTTTACCGGCTGGACCGTGGAGCAGTTCGGGACATACAACTTTTTGGGCAAGCTCGACCCCTCGGCTCGCCCGTGGCGACGGGTTCTCGAACGCTTGTTTTCGCTCCTCCTGCCCCGCTCCGGGTCGCTTTTCACGGTCGTTGTGCGGAAACCTAACCCATGAACATCCTCGTTCTCGCCGAATCGCTCGACCCCTCTTCCGGATGGGGCGCGTATGCGCGTTCGTTGGTCGGCGCGTTGCGAACGAGCGGGACGACGGTCACGGTGTTGACGTCTGACAACACGAGCGAAAGCCTGCCCTGCCTGCCCTTGAGCGAAGCGAAGGGAGCTTGCCGGGGGGGGATCAGGTTGCCGCGTTTCCATGCAGGCGGGTTCGCGTGGAGCTACGCGGGCTTCAGGCTCCGGCGCTGGCTGGCCGGTCGAACGTTCGACGCCGTCCATGTGATGGTTGAACCGTATGCACGATTGTATCGCGCGTTCGGCAATGTCCCGTTCGTCATCACCGTACACGGGACGTATGCGGATCCAGCCGCCCATGGACGTTACGCGTCGACCTTCCGACACGCGCTTGAACGCGCATGTAGGATCGTCGCCGTGTCCGAGTATACGCGTGAACGCGTCCAACCCGAGTTTCAGGAAAAGACGGTCGCGATCCCGAACGGGGTGGACCTTGGGATCGTGGACGAGCCGTTTGACCCGGCTCCGGCACACGGCACGCCGCTCGTATTGTCCGTCGGCGCGATGAAAGCGCGTAAGGGGTTTGATCGTCTCATCGCCGGATTTGCCGAATTCGTCCGTTCGCATCCGAACGCGGAACTCGTGATCATCGGACGCGACGATGATCCGTCACTGCGGCAGCGACTCGCCGCACAGGCCGAGCGGTTCGGAATCGCATCCCGCGTCCGGATGCTCGGCGAGGTATCTCGTCCCGCGCTCCTCGGTTGGTACCGCGCGTGCGACGTGTTTGCGTTGACGCCCGTGACTGACGGAGGGTTCGAAGGGTTCGGTCTGGTCTTTCTCGAAGCGAACGCGTTCGGCAAGCCGTGTGTCGGGTCGCGCGATTCGGGAGCGAGAGACGCGATTATAGACGGGGTGACCGGTGTGCTCGTGGATGCGACGTCCTCTACGGACGTGGCTCGTGGTCTCGGACGTGCGCTTACGCTCACCCGCGAACGCATCCAGTCTGAAACGACGCTGGTCACGTGGGGTATGCGCGCAAAGGAGTATCAATCGGCCTATCGGACGTGCCAGCCCGTGGCTTGAAGGGCGGCATGGATGGCGTTACTCTTCGTGCGGCCGTCACGATGGCGCAACAAGAACCCAATATGAACGAAACGGAGTGGCAGGTGCCGAGATTTGAAACAGTTGAGCTTCGCGCGAAGCGGAGCGACTATTGCATTTGCATCCCTGTCCTAAATGAGGATGGGAGGATTAAGGCACAGCTCGAACGCATGCGCCCGTTTTCGGAGGCCGTAGATATCATCATGGCCGATGGGGGCAGCACGGACGGGTCTATGGACCAGGATTTTCTTCGAAGCCAGAACGTGAGGACGCTCCTCACGTTACGCGAACCGGGGAGACAGGGGACCCAGCTCCGCATGGCCTTCGCGTACGCGCTGGCGCAGGGATATGAGGGCATCCTCCAGGTGGACGGGAATAATAAAGACGGGGTCGAAGCGATCCCGCAGTTCATTGATGCGTTACGGGACGGCTTTGAGTACGTTCAAGGATCCAGGTTCATCCGGGGAGGGGAGGAGATCAATACGCCGTTCATCCGGCATGTCGCGGTACGCCTCCTGGCCTCGCCCATCATCAGTGTCGGTGCGGGTCGATGGTATACGGATGTCACGAACGGGTTCCGGGGTTACAGCAGGAATTATCTTTCGCATCCAGGCGTCCAGCCGTTTAGAGACGTATTCGTAAAGTATGAACTCATCTTGTATCTCACGGTCCGCGCAAATCAACTCGGTCTAACGTCAAAAGAAATCCCTGTTCGCCGGGCCTATCCGTCGGGGAAGATTCCGACGAAGATCAGTTTTTTCAGCGGGAATTCCAATCTATTGGCAACCATCGTGAAGGCAGCCCTCGGATTTTACAATCCGCGGCAGAAAAATGCGAAACGATAAGATGCGGGAAAAAAGACTGCTGGTCGCTCTACACTCAAACGTGAAAGCAACTGCGGTTTTCCTGAATCCAGTTCAAGAGACGTTGTACTCCCTCGCGCGGCGAGGTCTTGGGGGAGAATCCGAACTCACGCGCCCGCGTGATGTCGCACACGAAATATTTCATATCGCCGGGACGTTCGTCTTCGAATTGCAGCTTCGGCTCCTTTCCGAGCAATTCGCCGATCAGCGAGATGCATTCAAGCAGCGAAATTTTTGTCTCCGGCCCGCCGCCGATGTTGTATGTGCCGGGGCGAGGATTCTGAAAAAAGTTCCAATATGCTTCCGCCGCATCCCGCGCATACAGAATATCGCGCGCTTGCTTGCCCGACCCGAAGACCCGAAGCGGTTGATCAAAAACGGAACGGATTGCGAAATTCGCGACCCAGCCGTGGTCTTCGCCTCCAAACTGGCGCTCGCCGTAGATGCCGGTAAATCGGAACGTGGCCGCGCAGAGCTGATACATGTCGTGAAATGCGCGCACGTAGTGTTCGGCCGACATCTTTGACGCATGCAGCGGCGAAATCTCGCCCACCATGACGGGATGATCTTCCGAAATGGAAACTGGTTCACGCGTGAAACTCGTCGCTGCTTCTTTCAGCGTCTCGTTGATGGCATTGCCATACACGTGGATGGAGCTCGTATTTACGATCGGGATCTTCCGCGCGCGCGCGGTTTCCAACACATTAAACGTTCCAACCACGTTCGTGTTCAGGTCTAATCGCGGGTCTTCCCAGGAGATCGTCATCGCCGGCTGTGCCGCCGTGTGCACGATGTAATCGCACCCTTCGGATGCCGCGAGCAGCGCCTCGCTATCACACACGTCAGCTTTAACCATCTGAACGCCCAATGCCTTCAGGTAGTCCCAGTTGTGATTGCGCGCCGCGTCCGTCGCGTAGCCCGTCCGCGCGAGCTCGGCTTTGGTCATGTTGTCGTAACTCACCGCCTGCCAGCCCTTCTGCAAAAAGAGTTCGCACACGTGCGACCCGAGGAATCCACAACCGCCTGTAACAAGTACTTTCATATTGAGAATTCAATTTTCTTACGGATGATGATCCATCCAATTGAAATAGCGTTTTTGCACGTCTTCCAGAACGAATACGGCTCCGTTTCCTGGGTCGTATGATACGAGACGGGGATCTCGACACATCGCATAAAGTGGCGAACCACCTCGATCATGAGTTCGACCACGGGGAACTTGGAACGATGTGAAAGCTGCGGACGGATGCCGAGGTAGGCATCTTTCCAGATACAGAGGTATCGGCAATCCACGTCGGTGAAGCGCGGTTGCTGGCCCCACCAGAATACATCAACCAGCTTGCCGAGGAATAGATTTACAAGCCGCACGAACGGCCGCACGTTTGATCCCTGTTCGATCATCTGACGGGTCACGCGCGTACCGATGACCATGTCGGAGTCTTTCATGTATTCCAGGAGCTTCGGCAGGTCTTTCGACCGGAACGCTCCGTCCGGCGAAACGAGAACAAGAAGATCGCCCGTCGCGCGGTCGAAGCCATTCATGACCTGTTCACCCGTGAATGCTCCGTCGAGAACCACTATCTCCCGCACTTTGTCTTTGAAGTCTTCTACGACGTCGCCAGTCAATGCGGCATGCTTCCCTCCCGGAATGATCAACGAAACCGAAAATGTATCGAACTGGTCGTTACGGACTTCGTACACCGCCTGATGATAGTCCTGCATGGTGTTGATGTTGAAGTAGTCGCATGTGAGCGGGACGGCGAAGACCTTGCCCGTTTCTTGCGCCATACGATCAAGCACGTAAGTAATTTCTACGACGCCGCTGTGGTGACTTTGAGGGGTTTTCCTAAAAAATTCAAAGTAAGAAGGTTTCAGCAGATACGATCCGACTCCGAGCATGTCATTCGGCGGATCAGCCGGCTTTTCGACCAAGCGCTTGATGCGGTCGCCTTCCAAAAGCACGGAATAATTTTTTCTTATTTTTGTGACAAACGGCGTGTGCACGTATCCGATCGCAGCCTCAAAATCCCGGTTCGAAGCGCTGAATTGCAAGAATGCCGAAAAATCAGGTTTGTAATAAAATTCATCACCGAGAATAAGCTGGAAAGGTTCTGAAATTTTATCCGACAGCGATGCAACGTCTGCCGCCAAACCGCGCCGTGTCCAGTTTATGACTTCAATGTCCACTTTGAGATCCGATACGGAGATTTTTTTTACGGCGGCACGGACCTGAGCTTCCAGGTGCCCTGCAATCACGTAAATTTTTTGAACCCCCAATTGTTTTACCAGAATTTCCGCATTGTGGTGGAGCAGTGTCTTGCCTTGAATTTCAAAAACGGTTTTATGAATTTGGGTCGTCCGGGGATACGCGCGCGTTCCTTTTCCGGCGGCAGCGATGACCCCGATATTCACGTGTTCAGGCATAACACTTTATCTCGATTTGGACGTCGTAATGACTATGAAACTTCCGGCAGCGACAGTATCATCTCACTCGTATCGCGACAACCGGATGGTTAGGCTGATTGGGTTTATCCCGTGCAACAGCGCAAATCCGTTCATGCTAAGATCAGACAGCTCACGTTTTGCTATGAAATGGCTTCAGTCCGTACGGGCTCGGCCTTGGGTGCCTGTTGCCGTCCTCGTCGCGTCCGCGTCCACGCTGTACGCCCCGGCGCTCGTCGGCGGCCGGATTTTTTTTGATTTCGATACGCTGAACGAGGGCTACGCGTACGCCGCGCACTTCAGCACGTTCCCTGGAGCGTGGGACCAGGCACTGTATACGAACGCCTACCACAGCGGGGCAAACGTCGGATCGAACCCGATTTTCAACCTGTACGGCCTCCTGTTCACGCTCAAGCCGTCGTTCATTGCTGATACGACATTCTTCCACTGGCTCGTGTTCGGATTTTTTACGGTCTTCCTCATCTTCACATACGTCTTCTTTCGCGACCGTGACTTCCGTCCGTGGACCGCGGCCGCCCTCGCGGCGCTTGTCGGTTTCAGTGAGCGTTACGTCCTTACGATCTTCCCACTGCTCTATGTGGGGTCTTATCTCGTTTTTCCCGCATTCTGCGTTGTGCTCCTTCGTCTGCGGAAGCGGTTCCGTTTGACGACCGTGCTGCTCGGCGGGCTACTCGCCGCGTTGTCGCTCCTTTTCGGGTATATGTCCCTGCTCCTCCTGTTCGCCGTGCCGCTCGCCGCCTATGCCATCACGTTGTGGTTCGACGTTCGTCGCGAAGACCGGAAGCGTGCTCGCACGTTCGCATGGGGAGTCCTCGCCATTGCGGCAATCGGGATAGCTCTCTCCGCCTGGCAGCTCGTCCCCATCTACCGCCTGGCGCAGGATACGCCGCGAGGCACGGGCTTGAGCTTTGCCGAGTCGCAAGAGGAAGTTCTCCGGTTTACGGACCTGCCCCGTCTCGTTTTGCCTTCATGGACACTGTACGCGAGCGGCGAAGGAACACTGTACGCGAGCATCCTCGGTCTCGTATTCGTGCTCTTATCACTCCGCTCGCGGGCCAAGACGCGTGAAGAATCCTTCTGGCGCTGGACGCTGCTCCTTTCGCTATTCTTCGCCGTCAAATGGTCTCCACTGGCCTGGCTCGCAAACAAACTGCCGCTCCTGAACAGCCTGCGCTCTCCGTCCCGCGTCCTGTTCTTTGCGCTCATCGCCTTTGCGTTTCTCGCAGGCCGCGGGATCGAGGGGACTCTCGAGAACCGAGAAGCCGCGCGCACGGGCCGCGTCGCTTCCATGCTGCGATTCGGGCTGCTCGGGCTCATCGCGGCGATCTTCGCGGGCACGCTCGCCGATCTCCTTGGCGGTTTCAGGTTTGCCACGGAGAAACTCATCTCCTTCTTTGACGCGAAGTACTACGCAAAAACAACCGGACTCCCGCTCGAGCATTACCATAATGTCATCCGGCAGATGGTAGACGGAGTCCGGAGCGCAGTGAGTGCAACGGATCCGGCCACTGCCGTGGCGCTCGCGTGCGCCATCGCTGCGTTCTTCCTCCTGTTCCGCGCGCAGCGCGTCCGTGAGGGCTACGTCGCGGCGATCCTGATCGTAGGCTCCGCGTTTTTCGCGGTCGCGCGCGTGATCCCGCTTCAGGACGTCTCTGCCTCTGCAGTCCGCGACACGCCCGCTGCGGCGCGGTACATCCTGTCACAGCCCGATCATGACCTGTATCGGACGTTCTCGTTATTCTACGCTTCGTCGAAGTTCGAGAATCTGGATGCTCCGGCGCAGGGCAGGGCGGCGCACGCGGACCAAGTGGCGTATGCCCGCGACCTGCTCGCGGTCAATATGCATTTGCGCTATGGCACGCAGAGCATCGACGGCTACGACAACTTCATGACGCGGCGCACATCGAATCTGCTGAACGAAGTGTTGTCCGAGAGCATGCCCACGGGCAACCGCATCGCGCAGGCCAAGACAACGCGGGCCGAGAAAATCGCGCTTTTCGAAAGCCGCTTGAACGTCGTGGGCATGATGAACGTGAAGTACGTGCTCACCGCGCACGAACTGGCGGATGCCCGTCTCACGCCCGTCTGGACCGGAGAAACCACGAGCCGCGCTATTCCGATCCGCCTGTATGAGAATGCGGAGGTTCTCCCGCGCGCGTTCCTCGCGAAGCGCGTCACCCTCGTCCCGTCCGATGAGGCCGCCGCGCTTGCCGAAGTCCTGAAACCAAACCGCAACTTTCACGAGGAGACGCTTCTCGAGTGCGGAGACTGTTCCTTGGTCGAGTCCACGTCCACCGCGGAACGCGTAGAAATTTCATCATATGCCCCCGGCGACGTCCGATTGAAGACGTTTACGACCACGCCCCGTCTGCTCGTCTTCAACGAAAATCGCCTGCGTGGGTGGCAGGCGAAAGTCGATGGGCAGACCGTTCCAACGTATTTCGCGAATTACCTGTATCAGGGCGTTATCGTTCCGGCTGGCGAACACGATGTTCGTTTCACGTACGGTCGACCGTAACCGTGTCCGTGCGTTTGCCTTTTGACTCCGGCGTAAGAGTCGGATAACTGAACGACAGTCCCGCGAGCCTCGTTACCGTTTTACTCCAAATGGCGCCCCAGCCGCCGAACGCGGGGATGAGGGCGATATTCGTTGCGACTTGCAGGACCGTGGTCGTCACATAGAAGCGCCAGAGGCGTTTGATTTCGTGATGCGCCTGGAAGAAGAAAAGGCCCACCACGGCCGGCAGGGCCAGGAGTCCAAGGGCGTAGACGATTGAGGGCAGGACGGCATCCCTGTATTGCGGGAAGAGCCAGGGTACGGCGAATGGCGCAACGACGGCGTATCCCGCCACGATCGCGATAGATCCGGCCATGGCGATCCAGAAGTGCCGCCGCGTGGCCCGCACATGCGCTTCCGTCTTTTCATGCCGCGACATTCGCTGCAGGAGCGTTCCGCTCACGCTGTTCGCGAAATCCTTGATCTGTTCGGGAATCACGGTCGCCACGCTGAACGAGGCAAGCGCGGAATATCCTCCGAAACGCTGCACGAGCACCTGGTCCAGCTGCGTCGCAATGGTTTGGAACACACCAACGGCCGACAGGTGGTGTCCAAGTTGTAGGTGGTCGCCGGCGGAGCCTGACTTGGGGAGACGGCGGAGTTCGCGCCACGTGAAGGCGCCGCGGATCAGAATGTCGAATCCGAAGTAGGCGAGCGTCACCGTGAGTAGATCGTGATTGAACCGAAGCGCGATCACGAACGCCGCGGCGAAGAGCAGATTGTTCAGCACGGCGAGACGCGTGAGATCGCGGATCCGTTCCTGCCCGGTTAGGATGTGTCCGTAGAAACCGCTCACGGCATACGGCGTGAAGGCGACTGCCGTCACGGCAAGGGCGATCGCCACGTTGGTCTCGCCGTGCCACGCGCGTTCTGCCGCGGCGACGAGCAACGCCAAGGTCCCGAGCGGCGCGATTTTCAACACCTGGCGGAAGGCGAGATGCGCCACGACCGTGTCGCCCTTGGCGATCGCACGGATCACGGATGAGCTCATGCCGGAGATGGCAAAGACGCCGGCCATGCCGAAGAGCGCGAGGACGTATCGGAATTCTCCGAGCGTCTCCTTTGGCAGCCAGCGCGCCATGAGAAACGTCGTCGCGATGCCGCGCACCACGCCGCTCGCGTGGCCGAACGAGAGGAAGGCGAAGGAACGCCCGTAGAAGCGCACGTCGAGTTTGAGCGTCTGCGTGAGCCAGTCCGCGAGTTCGGCGCGTTTCGATTTCCAGTCCATGCCAGAGGATGGTAGGTCGTAAATCGTAAATAGTAAATCGCCGCAGAAGTATCGTCACACGAACACGATTTCTCTCTTGCCACTTCATGCCGGACGGGTTAGTGTTTGGTCATATGCGGAACATCACCGTGGACGTTCGGCCGTCTGCGCGCAAAAAGCGAAAGTGGGTTGTTGAAATTAACGCGGACAAACTCGAACGGTTGGCGGCCGCTTTGGGGATGTACAATCCTGATTTTTTGAACAGTCTGGAGCGCGCTGAATCGGATGTCCGCGCGGGGAAGATCCGGTCGCTGCGTTCCTTGAAGTCATTGTTGTAAACACGTATGTATCGGCTGGTCGTCACGCTCGAATTCGAGAGGCGATTCCGTGACCTTCCCGTCGACATTCAACGGAAAGTCATCAAGCAGGAAAGACACCTGCGTGAACACCCGCTGCATCCGTCTTTGCGCTGCGAGAAACTTGAACCGAAGGACAGGGAACTCTGGAGTTTTCGCGTGGATCGAACGTATCGCGTATTGTTTCGATTTCTCGATGATCGTCGAATCCTTCTATTGACCGTGGGTCGACACGATTGGATATATCGATTGAACATGTAATCAGGTTACAAACGGCATGGAGCGATCTGAACGCATCAAAGATTTCTATTGCGGCCACAGCGACGAAATCATCAGGAAGCGCTTCGACTCTCCGGAGCCGTTGCGTCGCTATGCGCATCGCACGCAGTACGATGCGCTCATCGCTAACATCCCGACCGGCTCGACGGTTCTCGATGCTGGATGCGGCGAGGGCGTGATCAGCCTCTTGCTCGCGGAGCGCGGCAATGCGTCTACCGGTGTCGATCTGTCCTCACCCAACGTGGAAGCCGCGCGTCGCGAAGCTCTGCGTCGCGGCGTCGGTTCGCTCGCGACATTCGTCCAAGGCGACGCCGAAGCGTTGCCGTTTCCGGACAAGAGTTTCGACATCGTGGTCAGCTCGCATGTGCTTGAACACCTGCCGGATTTCGATCAAGGCGCGCGCGAACTTGTTCGCGTGGCAAAACGGCGTGTCGTCGTGGCGTTGCCGACGTGTTTGAACCTCGCGGCTGCGGCGGTGCTCGGAAACGACAACGGGTTTTGGCGGTTTGGAAAAAAATCCGTCGTGGCGTTCCCCTGGGGCATTCTGCGCATCGTCGGCCACCTGTTCGGCGAAGGCGTGCAGGAAGGATATGCCGGATCGAAGGAACTTCCGCACATCTGGCGCTATCCCTGGGTCATGCGGCGCCGACTCGAACGCGCGACCGGCTGGAAGATCGTCCGTTTTGAGGCGAGCACGCTCGTCCTCCCGTATTTCCCGAGGCTGCTCGGTCTGATTCGCCGTTTCGACCGATACCGTGCCGCGCCATTGCTTCGGAACCTTGGGTATGGCAGTATCGCGGTGCTGGAACCATCCAAGTCATGAAGAATATTGCGATTATCGGCGCCGGATTCGTTGGCAGCGCTCTCGACCGGTACTTCAAGACGCAGGGGATCGAGGCGGGTCTGTACGATCCGCCGAAGGGTTTGGATGATGCGGCGACGCTTGAACATGCGGACGTGGTCTTCGTAGCGGTACCCACGCCGCACTATCTCGACGGCACCGGATTTGATGATTCATATCTCCGCGCCGCACTGAATGCACTCCCGACCGCCGGGAAGTCCGTTGTATTGAAGTCGACGATCCTTCCCGGCACCACAGATCGGCTGCAGTCCGAATTTCCGCAGCATCGTATTCTATTCAATCCGGAGTTTCTCACGGAAGCGACTGTAGATCACGACATGCAACATCCGAATCGGCAGATCGTTGGGTACACCCACGCGAGTCTCGCAGACGCCGAGATGGTGATGGAACTTCTTCCTCGCGCGTCGTTTGAAAAAATCGTTCCGGCCAAAGCGGCGGAATTCGTGAAGTGCATGGGCAACTCGTTCTATGCGCTCAAAGTGGCGTACGCGAACCAGATGCATGACCTCTGCGCGCGTTTGGGCGTGGACTACGACCACGTGAGGGACTGCGTGAAGGCCGAACCGTGGATGGGAGAGATGCACTGGGACGTGCACCATAAGGGGTATCGCGGGTACGGGGGCAAGTGCCTGCCGAAAGACACGCGCTCCACGATCCAGCTCGGGGAGAACGTTGGTGTGGATTTGTCGCTTTTGAAACTGGCGGAGGAGTATAATAATGCGTTGATGAAGTCGCAGGGGCTGGGTATTGAGTGGGAGGAGGGGAGTCCGAAGAAGGAATGACGAATGTCCAATGGCGAATGCCCACAAACGTCATCCCGACCGAGGTCGCCCCGCGTAATCCACGGGAGATAATAAACCGACTGGCGACCGAGCGGAGAGCCTGCCCTGAGCTTGCCGAAGGGGACCCCTTGCGTATACGGAGCGCTCATATAAACGAAAGCGGCCCATCTGCTCGGTCGCCAATAGCCCCTTGCTGCTACGGAGTTCATGCGGCGACCTCGGTCGGGATGACGTTTAAGGGCATTGCTCATTCGTCTCCTCGGTTTTGCTCGGGGCAAGCAATTTCATGAAAACGATTCGAACCATCCTCCGGCGTTCCTCTGTCTGGTACGGCCTCGTCCCAGCGGCGATGGCCGTTTTCTATTGGTTCGGTCTTCGCGCCTTCGCATTTCCCGATGGGTCGTGGTTACGCATTCCGGCGCTGCCGAAGGTGTTCTTCGATCAGACCATGTATTTGCAGGTGATGGCCAAGGACATCATCCACGGGTTCAACATCCTGCCGCTGCCGCTGCGCCCATTCGTCTGGATCGCGGGAAAGGCATGGCCGGGTGTGACGATGTCCGAGTACTACGCGCTTGGCGTGATCGCGTCGTCGGTCGCATCGCTGTGGTTGTTCGCTGCGCTTGTCCGACGACTTGGCGCCGGTGACGTGGGCGTTGCGAGATCGAAGGCGCTCGCGGCATTCCTCGTCGTCCAGGCGATCCTCGTGCTGCGACCGGGAGGGCCGTCGTGGTATGTGCCGTTCTTTCTCGTCGCGCTCCTCCTCGTGTGGATCGGGGAAGGGGAGTGGGGCCGTCCCCCAGACGGAGTTGATCCCGAGCGTCGTCGATGGGCTCAAGGCAGGCTTCCGGTCCGGGCCATCGGTGCGTGTGTGCTCGCCATTCTGCTCGCGACCGTGTATCCGTGGTACCTCGCGGTGATCGTGGCGACGATCGGCCTCCTGTTTCTTCATCGATTCATTCGCGCCCGCGCCGTCCTTCCTCTTCTGGGGGCGGGGCTTGTTGTGGCGGGGGTGATGTTCATCATGCGCGACCGGATCGTCGCCGCTGTTTCGTCTTCGTACAGCATTCTCCTCGCCGTGTATGGCGGCATCGGGTGGAGCCATCTCACCACGTTGAGCAATACCGTCCTGGTCATTGTCGCGTGGTGCGCTGCATGGGCGATCGTGACGCGTCGTGCATGGCCGCAGGCAGACGCGGCGACAAAACGAACATCGCTCGTATTGCTTGCAGCGTGGGTCGGACAGATGATCCTGTGGTTCCAGTCGCTCGCGACCGGACTCTCTATTGTTCCGGACCACTTCATCTACACGGTGTGGCTGCTGTCCGCGATCTCCTGGGCCGTATGGCCCGGCATTGCGAGTGACCGGCTTCCCAGGCTGGAGAAACGCATCGTGTTGGCAATCGGTATCTTCGCCTCCTTGTTCGTCGGGTACATTTTTTTCAGGCTGGCAGTAGGAACGTACGCGTGGCCTGTCTTCCCTTCGCTCATCATCCACGTTGGCATATGGACGTTCCTTGCGTTCGCGATACTCCAGGCGGTGTGGCGGCCGAAGCTTGAACGACTCGCCCTGGTTGCCGGCGTCATCTACGTGGCTATCGGAGCATGGGCCGTGCGTGCGTCCGCGCTCGAGCATGCGCAGATCGATCGCGATATGGATGGCGTGCGACAGTGGATCGCACGCGAACGGCCGTCCGCAGGCCTCCACTGGTGCAGCGACGTGTGGAGTTCGGATTACCTGTTCTCCGCGACAGGCCAGGATTTTCATCCGGCATTTTCCGAGAAGCACGATCCGTTCCCCATCACGACGCTTCAGAACCGCCTGATCGAGGTCGCCTCGTTCTTCAGCCCGAAACAGGCGGGCGAGCTCTACATTTGGGACGACATGATGCTGCACGATCTGGAGTTTCCGTGCCGCGCATTTGTGCCCGCGATCCGCATTCTCGACCGGTTGCCGCTGTCGAAAGAATCGAAGTCGTTCATCAGCGGCTGCGACCAGTCGTGGGCGGACGGCGAACGTGCTCGTGTCATTGCAGTGATGGAACGGCGCTGGTCAGCTCCGCTGCCGGACTCCTCCGCTCTCTGCGACCGGTTCGTGGTCCGACGGCGACTTCAGAATTCCTGGAGAATCCCATTGAGCTATCCGCTTCTCTATCAGGATGATGCGGCATCCGTGTATGGCAACAGGTGAGGAGGGTGTGTCGAATCGGTGAATCCTCGGCTGAACCGCCCTTCACAAACCCGTCTGCCACGGTTATCATCCACGCGCTATGAAAAAGGCGTTAATTACCGGCATTACGGGTCAGGACGGCTATTTCTTGTCCAAATTCCTGCTCGGCAAGGGGTATGATGTCCACGGATTCGCGCGCCGGAACAGCCAGATGGCTCTCGGGACGTTGGCATGTCTCGACGCATCCGATCGCGACCGGATCAAGATGCATTGGGGCGACGTGCTGGATCATCCGTTCGTGGACCAACTGGTGCGCATGAATCTGTTCGACGAGATTTACCATCTCGCCGCGCAGAGTTTCGTGGGCTTGAGCTTCGACAATCCGCAGGCCACCTACGACATCAACATCAATGGGACGATGAATTTTGTGAATGCGGTGAAGGAATACAGCCAGCGGACCAAGATGTATTTCGCGGCGACGTCTGAAATGTTCGGCAAGGTTGAAGCGTTGCCGCAGAACGAACAGACGCCGTTCCACCCGCGGAGTCCGTATGGTGTGGCGAAACTTGCCGGGTTTTGGTCCATGAAGAATTACCGTGAGTCGTACGGTCTGTTCTTCGCGAATGGGCTGCTGTTCAATCACGAATCGGAAATGCGCGGTCCGGAATTCGTGACGCGCAAGATCGCGGCGGCTGCCGCGCGCATTTCACGCGGCGACGCGCAGCCGCTCCGCTTGGGTAATCTCGAGGCGAAACGCGATTGGGGATTTGCCGGTGATTACGTGGAAGCGATGTGGCATATTCTGCAACAGCCGGAACCGGACGATTTCGTGATTGCGACCGGATCGAACCACAGCGTACGCGATTTCGTTGATAAAGCGTTCGGCCACGCAGGGATCACGGTGGCGTGGGAAGGGAGCGGTGTGAATGAGATCGGGCGGAATGCGGCGAACGGCCAGACGGTCATCGAAATCGATCCGGCGCATTTCCGACCCGCAGAGGTGGATCATCTGATAGGCGATGCGTCGAAGGCAAAACGCATG